>NZ_DATIND010000150.1 GCF_035474595.1 Longimicrobium sp. | reverse complement strand
AGAACTGAAGGGTGTTCTCCGCGGCTCCGCGTCTCTGCGTGAGAAATCCTACCGGATTCGAGGGAGCGATCGTGCGATCCGGCAGCGCACGTGCGACCTCGCTCACAGATCCTTCGGCCTGCAACCGCTCGTGCTGGGCAGAGACGGTGTGGCCGGCCCGAATGGAAAGTCCGGGCGCAGCCGGTCACCGGCGACTGAAGTCGCAGCAACAACTACGGGAAGCCTCGCAAACTGCGCGAGGCTGATCCGCTCATTCCGTGGCATCGGCGCTCACGACCGATCTCGTTTCATCCTCCCTGGAAGCGCGCAGCGCGGGGGCGACTCAGGATGACGTCTCTCCGTGCGTTTCTAACGCACAGGTGATCGCTGCTACCAGCCCCCGCCCTCCGGCAGCCACGGGGCCAGCCGCTCGCGCAGCATCTTCAGCGCGCGGCCCATCCGCGCCTCCACCGTCTTCACCGAGATCTCCAGCACCTTCGCGATCTCGGGGTAGGTGAGCAGGTCCACGCGGCTCATCTGGAACGTTTCGCGTACGTCGTCCGGCAGGGCGGCCAGGGCGCCGCGCATCGCCAGCTCCAGCTCACCGGTGCGGGCGTCCGCGTCGGCGGGGGGCGGCGGGGTGGGCGGGCGCACGTGCGGCTCGCCTTCGCGCTGCACGCGCGCGTGGCGGATCTGGTTCAGCGCGCGGTTGCGGGCCGACTGGTGCAGGTAGGCGCGCAGCGACATGTCCGCGGGCAGCGTCTCGCGGCGGCGCCAGAGCTCCAGCATCACCTCCTGCGCCACGTCCTCGGCCGGCGCCCGCTCGCGCAGCAGCCGCTCGGCCGAGGCCACCAGCCCCGCGTAGTGCTCGCGGAAGATGGCCGCGAACGCCGCGTCGCTTCCCTGGCGGAGCTGGCCCAGCAGTTCCGGGTCGTCCATCGCGGCGGTATCTTCGGTGGGGCGCGGGCGCTCGCAAGGCAGGTCGGGATGATGACCGGACGGTTATCTTACCGTGGCGGCGCCGCCTCCGCACGAACCGGGCGAGCGCGGGCGTAGGGTGTCCCGCGGCTCGCGTGTTGAAAGGGCATGAACGACCCGGACCGCACCTCCACCGATTACGACGACGCCCTCTGGCAGGCCGTCGCGCGCTCCCTCTCCGGCGAGGCCTCGCCGGAGCAGGAGGCCGCGCTGCGCCTGGAGATGGACGCGCATCCCGGGCGCGCCGAGCTGGTCGGCGCCCTGGGCGATGCCGTGGCCGGGGTGCGCGCGGACGCCGCCCCGCCGGTGGACGTGGAGGCCGCGCTCGCGTCGGTGATGGCGCGCCGCGACCGCCCGGCGCTGACGGTGGAGCGCGGCGGCGCGGCGGGCGTCCCCGCGCCGCGCCGTCCGGCGATCGTTCCCTCCGCGCGGCCGCGGTGGCGGACGCCCGCGGTGCTCGCGGCGGCCGCGGCGCTGATCCTGGCCATCGGCGGCGCGCTGGTGTGGCGGACGCTGCGTCCGCACGCGGGCGGGTGGCAGGCGCGGTACGCCACGGCGGTCGGGGGGACGCAGGCGATCGAGCTTCCCGACGGGAGCCGCGTCCTCCTGGGCCCGGCGAGCCGCCTGGTCGTCGCCAACGGGTATGGGGACGACGAGCGCCGCCTCCGTCTCCACGGCGAGGCGTTCTTCGACGTGGTGCACGACGACGTGCGTCCGTTCGAGGTCGTCACCGACGCGGCGCGGGTGACGGACGTGGGGACGGCGTTCACCGTAGCCACGGGCGGGCAGGACTCCACCCGCGTGGTCGTCACCCACGGCTCGGTGAAGGTGACGCCGCCGGGGCGCGGCGCCACGGTTCTCCGCGCCGGCGACCGCGCTTCCGTGGCCCGCGGCGGGGTGAAGGTGGAGCGCGGCGCGGCGACGCGGGAAGACGTCGCGTGGACGACCGGCCGCCTCGTCTTCCGCGACGCGCCGCTGGCGGAGGTGGCCGCGGAGATGCGCCGCTGGTACGGCGTGACGCTCCGCGTGGACGACCCCGCGCTCGCGGCGCGCCACCTCACCGCCGATTTCCAGGGCCAGAGCGCCGGCGCGGCGCTGCGCATCGTGGCCGCCACCCTGGGCGGCGAGCTGCGGATGCGCGGCGACACCGCCGTCATCGTCCGCCCGGGAGGTGGCCGACGGGCGCCGTGACCGCGGCCGCCGCGGCCCCCGCCGCCATGCCCCGGACGTGCCACTGGCGCGCCCGGGGCTCGGCCGTTCTCGCCATCTCCCTGCTCCTCGCGGGACTTGCCGTCCCCGCGCGGGCGCAGGGCGGGTGCGCGGCGGCGGCGTTCGCGGCGGAGCGGGCGTGGCCCGCGCCGCTGGACCGCACCGTCACCCTCCGCGCGCGCGACGTCACCCTGCGCGACGCGCTGGACCGCCTCTCCGCCGCCGCGGGGGTCCGCCTCTCCTACACCTCCGAAGCCCTCCCGCTGGACCGCCGCGTCTGCGTGGCCGCCGAGCGCGTGCCGCTGGGCGATGCGCTCGCGCGGCTGGTGGGCGGCGCGGGCGCGGAGCCCGTGGTCGTCGCCGGGCAGGTCGTGCTCGCCCCCGCGCCGCCGCGGCGCGCGGGTGCCGCCGCCGCGCCGGAGCCGGAGCGCGAGAGCACGCTGGAGCGCATCGTGGTCACCGGCACGCCGGCGGGCGCCGCGCGGCGCGGGCTGGCGGTGGGGCTGGACGTGATCGACGGGCCGGAGCTGTCGCGCCGCTCCGCCACCAGCCTGGCCGAGGTGATGAACGGCACCGTCCCCGGGATGTGGATGTGGCGCCGGTCTCCCTCCGATCTGCTCGGGCAGTACGGGAGCGTGCGCGGCGCCAGCTCGTTCGTGGCCACGTATCCCAAGGTGTACATCGACGGCGTCGAGGTCGCCAACCCGCTTGTCGTCACCCAGATCGACCCCGACCTGGTGGAGCGCGTGGAGGTGATCCGCGGGCCGCAGGGCGCGGCGCTGTACGGGTCCGACGCGATCAGCGGGGTCATCAACATCGTCACGCGCCACGACGGCGGGGCGGGGATGCGGGCCGAGTTCCGCACCGAGGCCGGCGCGGCGGGAAGCGACTTCGCCTCGCGCCCCGTGCCCACGCACCGCGAGCGCCTTTCCATCCGCGCGGGAACCAACCTCCGCTCGATGGCCGCGGCGGTCACGGTGGGCGGCACCGGCGCGGTGTACCCCGACGCGGGAAGCCGCACGGTGAGCGCGCTGGCGACGGGAAGATGGGTCGCGCCGCGCGCCATCTTCACCGGCACCTTCCGCTTCTACGGGCAGACGGCGGGCGCGGGGCGGAACCCGCTCCTTCCCATCCTCACCCCGCCGGCGCCGGGCGACACCGCCGCGGCCCAGGGCGCGCGCTACGGCCGCCGCGGGCAGATGGCGCCGGGCGACTCGTCCTCCATCTCCCCGACGACGACCACCGCGGCGTCGCAGGGGATGCGGCAGTACACGGCGGGGGTGAACGCGGCGATCACGCCGCCGGGGCGGTGGAGCTTCACCTTCCTCGCGGGGATCGACGGCTACCGGCTGAACCGCGTGGCGGACACCACTGGGCCGTTCCCCGCGGCGCTGGACCCCACGCTGCGCGCCGGGAGCGGCGCGGGCGACCGGGCCACGCTGCGCGCAGGGGGAAGCAAGCGGCTGCTGGGGGATGGGGACATGGTGGCGGACCTGAGCGTGGCCGTGGAGCACTCCGTCCTGCGCGAGCAGACCACGGTGGCCATGGTGCACCCCCGCGAGGCGGGCGAGACCTGGGCGCGCGAGGGGACGGAGGACGTGGTGCGCTGGCGGCACGACACCGGCGCGCTGGCGCAGGTGAGCGGCGCGTGGCGCAACACGCTCTTCGGCACGGCGGGGGTCCGGCTGGAGCGCAACGACGCGCTGGGCGGCGCGGGCGAGCTGTCCACGCTGCCCATGCTGGGCGCGGCGTGGGTGCGCGCCTTCGGGGCCAGCGAGCTGAAGCTGCGCGCGGCGTACGGGCGCGGCATCCGCCCGCCCAGCGTGCCCGCGCGCGAGAACCTGCACGTGGGCTACCCCAGCCCGCTGGCCGCGGCGCTGGAGCCGGAGACGCAGTCCGGCTTCGAGTTCGGTGCGGAGCTGTATCTGCGGCGCGGCACGTCGTTCCAGGTCACCCGCTTCGACCAGCGCGCCAGCGGCCTCATCCAGGACGTGGTGGCGGGGATCGAGACCACCACGCGCTACGGCCGCGCGGAGCAGCACGTGCGCTACGTGCCGCAGAACCTGGGCTCCATCACCAACCGCGGGTGGGAGATGCAGGGCCGGTGGCGCGGTGGCCCGCTCTCGCTCACCGGCGCGCTGTCGTTCGTGGACAGCCGCGTGCGCAGCGTGGCCCCCGGCTACGGCGGCGACCTCCGCCCCGGCGACCGGATGCTGGGCGTGCCCGCGCGCACGGCGGGGCTGACGGCCGAGTGGACGGGGAGCGGGTGGACCGGAGCGCTCACCGCCAGCCGCGCGTGGGACTGGACCAGCTACGACCGCGCCGCCCTGGCCGCCGCCTTCGCGCAGCCCGGCGGCGATCCGGGCGACTTCAACGGCGAGAAGCTGCGCGCCTTCTGGCGGCAGTACCACGGCAGCACCAACCTGCGCGCCACCGGCTCGCGGCAGGTGGCGCCGCGCGTCTGGTTCGTGGCCACGGGCGACAACCTTCTCGGCCGCCAGCTCGGCGAGCCCGACAACGTCACCATCCGCCCCGGCCGCACCCTCACCGTCGGCATCCGCACGTCGTTCTGAGCACACGCCCGAAAATCATTCTCCCCTTCTCCTGAACGCAGGTGAAGGGGAGTTTTGTCGTTCACGGGCGATAGGATGCCACCGCCGACATCATCCTGAGTCGTCCCCGCACTGGAGGCGTCGAGGGAGGACGAAAGAAGGTCGGTCGTAAGCGCCCGATGCCACGGAATGAGCGGATCAGCCTCGCGCAGTTTGCGAGGCTTCCCGTAGTTGTTGCTGCGACTTCAGTCGCCGGTGACTCGCCGCGCCCGGACCTTTCTATTGATCGGCCACACCGTGATTCCGCCGACTCGTCCGGCCCTTGTTACCCGTGGATCGGTCCCCGCTCACGGGTCGCTGCAGTCGCGTTTGTAGCCGCAGTTGGGGCAGACGATCTTGCAGTTGTGGTCGTACATCACCGTGCCGCACAGCTCGCAGACGTGCTCCTTCGGGATCTCGCGCAGGCGGAACGGCGTGGCCTCCGCCGACGGGACCGGCTGCGGCTCGGGCGGCGGCGGCGGTGCGGGCTCGGGCTCGCGCCGCTTGTGGGCGTTGATGCGCGCGCACCAGCTCGGGTCGAAGTTCGTCATCGGGTCGGTCTTCAGAACGGCTTGGCGATCATCAGCCAGGTGATGGCGGCGACCACGGCCCACTCGTACGCGTGGCCCACGGCAACGATGCGGTCGCCCATCGCGGCGGTGAGCCGCGGCGTCACCTGCCCCTGCCCGCGGGCGTCGTCCAGCGCGGCGCGGAAGAGCCTGCCGCGGGGGATGAACACCGTGGGCACCAGCAGGAACGCGCTGAAGAACAGCAGGAGCGAGGCCGACACCCACGTCAGCGGCGCGAACGGCCAGTGCTTCAGCCAGGCGGTCAGCAGCCCCAGCCCCAGCACGGCGAACGAGCCCGGCCGCACCATCTTGTTCTCGAACTGGCTGGAGATCCGCAGGTACGCGTCGAGATCGCGGATGTCCGTCGCGCGCCGCGCCTGCGCCTGCGCGACCGTGCGGCCGAGCAGCCCGCCGACGAACAGGAACACGCTGAACACGTGCAGCAGCTCCAGGGAAAGGCTCATCGTCCGGTGGGGGATGGGGTGCGTGGAGGCGACCTCGGCGGGAACGCGCATCCAAGCTCATGCGCGCGCGGGCGATGCGCCAGAGTGGCGATGCGGTCCCACGATCGATCCCGTCTGGCGAACGCCCGCATGCCGCGGTTACCATCCCCGCATCCGTTTCCCATCGCCGCCCCGTTCCGCCGTGCCGGATACCTCTCCCATCTCCCGAGAACCGGACGGCCGCCCCGTGCGTGGCCGGTTCGCCCCGAGCCCCACGGGCGCGCTGCACCTGGGCAACGCGCGCACCGCGCTGCTCGCGTGGCTGCAGGCGCGCGCGGCCGGCGGCGCGTTCGTGATGCGCGTGGAGGACCTGGACTTCGGGCGCGTGCGGGCGGGGGTGATGGAGACGCAGCTGGACGAGCTCCGCTGGCTGGGGATCGACTGGGACGAGGGCCCCGGCGTGGGCGGTCCGCACGCGCCCTACGTCCAGTCGCAGCGCGCGGAGCGGTACGACGACGCGCTGCGGGTGCTGGCCGCGCGCGGCGTCCTCTTCGAGTGCGCCTGCTCGCGGCGCGACATCGCCGCGGCCGCCAGCGCGCCGCACGCGGGCGAGGAGGGTCCGCGCTACACCGGCACCTGCCGAGAGCGCCGCGTGGACCCCGCCGCGCCGTCGCTGATGGCGCACGGCCGCTCCGTGCTTGCCCTGCGGATGCGCGTGGAGCCGGGCGACGTCTGCTTCGAAGATTGGCTGATGGGGCGATGCTGCTTCGGCCCCGCGGACGAGACGGGGGATTTCGTCGTCCGCCGGAAGGACGGCGCCGCCGCCTACCAGCTGGCCGTGACGGTGGACGACGCGGCGATGGAGATCACGCACGTGGTCCGCGGCGGCGACCTGCTGTCGTCCACCGCGCGGCAGCTGCTGATCTACCGTGCGCTCCGCCTCCCCGAGCCCGCGTTCCTGCACGTGCCGCTGATGCTGGGCGAGGACGGCGAGCGCCTGGCCAAGCGCCACGGCTCCGTCTCGCTCGGCGAGCTGCGGGCGCGCGGCATCGCCCCGGAGCGCGTCACCGGCTGGCTGGCGGCGACGTGCAACCTGGCGGACGAGGGGGAGATCGCCGCGCGCGACCTCATCCCCCGCTTCGCCATCGCCCGCCTTCCGCGCGACCCGACGGTCATCACCGCGGCGATGCTGGCGCGGCTGGCGGGCTGAGGCGGCGGCACCCGACCGCCAATGAAATTGGCGGGCAACAAGAGCACAAAGTCCCTGCGGGACTGCCGCCGCGACATCCTGCCGCTCCTCCGGCACTCTGGTGTCCGCGGACTGAGCTGAATCGTGCAGGCCGCGCCGATGCCCCGTCCCTCCCCCAGGCAGTTTTGGGGGAGGGACAGGCGGCCCGGCGGCGCGACGGGAGTCGCGCCGGGCCAGCCAGGGCGAGGGCCCGCGGGGCATGGCGACGCACCATCGCAATCTCCCCGAAGATCTTTTCATCCCCCGATACAACCATCCCCCCGCCCCGCGACACTCAACGGGTGCCATGAGGACCGAAACCGCGCCCGCCACCGACCGGGCACTGGCCGAAGCGCTGCTCCTGAGCGGCGACGAACGGGCGTTCCGCGACCTGTACCGCCGCCACACCCCGCGGCTGCACCAGGTGGTGCTGCGCATCGTGGGCGGCAGCGAGCACGACGCCGAGGACGTGGTGCAGGACACCTGGATCCGCGCCACCGAGAAGCTGGGCGACTTCCGCTGGGAGGCCGCGTTCAGCACCTGGCTCACCGGCATCGGGCTGAACGTGGCGCGCCAGCTCCTGCGCAAGCGCGGGCGGTGGACCGACATGGAGGGCGTGCCCGAGCCCTGGCGCGCCCCGCCGCACGACGGCGAGCGCATCGACCTGGAGCGGGCCATCGCCCTCCTTCCGGCCGGGTACCGCACGGTGCTGGTGCTGCACGACGTGGAGGGCTACCGGCACGAGGAAATCGGCGAGATGCTGGGGATCGCGCCGGGGACTTCGAAGAGCCAGCTCTTCAACGCCAGACGGTCGCTCCGGCAGGTGCTGGAGCCCGCGAAAGGAAAGACCCATGAGCCCGCATGACGAGATGGACAACGAGCTGACGCCCGCGGAGCGCGCGCTGTTCGACGCGCTTCCCCGCGAGCGCGAGCCCGGCCGGCTGCTGGAGGAGCGCACCGTGCGCGCGCTGCGCGAGCGCGGCCTGGTGCACGCGCCCGCGGCACCCGCCACGGCCCGGCGCATCCGCTTTCCCGCCGCGTGGGTGTCGGGCGCCATCGCGGCGGGAATCGCGCTCTTCCTGGGCGGGCTGGCCACGGGGCAGTACGTGGCCTCGCGCAACACCACGCAGCTGGTGACGGCCATGCAGCAGCGCGACGCCCAGCAGGCCGCGCTGATGGTGCAGCAGACGGGCACCGCCTACGTGCAGGCGCTCAGCCGCCTGTCGCAGGTGTCCGACACCACGCGCGCCGGCCGCCAGCAGGGTCGTGAGGTCGCCTCGTCCATGCTCCGCGCCGCCGCCGACGAGGTGGTGCGCATGAACCCCAACGACCCGGTAGCCAGCGGCATCCTGGCCGCCTTCGACCGCGCGAAGACGCAGGCCGCGCCCGCGCAGCGCGACACGGCGGGGAAGCAGAGCGTGGTGTGGTTCTGAACCGAAGTGCGGAAGTGCGGAAGTGCGTGAGTGCGTGGTTCCGGGAGCGCCTAAGCCCGCATGCGGCAGGATGCCGAGGCCGCAGTCCCGCAGGGACTTTGTGCGGTTGTAGCCCGGGAATTCCATTCCCGGTCGGCTGGAAGATGGCGATGGTGACGGCGATGGCGATGCGGCGGGACCGGATCGCCTCGCGATGAACGTAGGTGGAGGACGCGCAACGGCGCTCCGATGGACTGACGAGGGACGATACACCGAGATGGAGGGATAGATGGGAATCGTACGCAAGCTGGCGCTGACCGCGGCGCTGGTGGGGATGCCGGCGGTGGCGCCGGGGCAGGGCGGCGTGTGCGGGTCGCGCGGCGGCGTGGTGGTGCCGGACCTGGGGTTCAACGACATCCAGTGCAGCCACTGCATGATCGAGTTCTCGCCCCAGCGCAGCCGCTACCGCTTCTCCACCGAGCCGCGCGTCCACGGCATCACCGCCGCGGGCCAGGGGCGCCTGCGCGACGGCGACGTGCTGGCCGCCGTCGACGGCCGGCTGATCACCACGAACGAGGCGGGCGACCGCATGGCCACCGCCCGCCGCGGCGAGCGCGTGCGCCTGACGGTGCGCCGCGGCGGCCGCACGCAGGACGTGGACGTGGTGGCCGGGCAGCGCTGCCTGGTTCCGCCCGTTCCCCCGGCGCCGCCCCGCGCGCCGCACGCTCCGCACGCACCGGCCCCGCCACGGGCTCCCAACGCGCCGGCGCCGCCCGGACACCCGGCGATCGCGCCGATCCCGCCGGTGCCGCCCGTGCCGCCGGCCCCCCACGCGCCGCAGGCACCGCATCCGCCGGTGCCCCCGCTTCCGCCGCTGCCGCCCTCGCCGCCGGAGATCCTGCCGGAGGGGTGGTTCGGGTTCGGGATCAGCTGCGACCAGTGTGGCATCCGCCGCCACGGCGACGACGTGACGATGTTCTTCGGCGAGGCGCCCACGGTGGAGAGCGTGGAGCCGGGAAGCCCCGCGGCCAACGCCGGCATCCGCCGCGGCGACGTGCTGACGCACGTGGACGGCGTGGCCATCACCACGGCGCAGGGGGCGCGCCGCTTCGCCACCATCCGCCCGGGGCAGGCGGTCACGTGGACGTACCGCCGCGGCAGCCGCGCCTTCACCGCGCGCGCCACCGCCGGCCGCCGCCCGGACCGCGCCACCCCGCACGCGGCGCCCACCGCGGCAGCCGGACAGCAGCTGCGCTTCAGCGGCGCGGTGGGCGACAGCGACGTGGAGGTGCGCGGCGTCCCCGTCACCATCATCCGCGACGAGCGTACGGGCGAGATGGTCATCCGCAGCCACGACCTCACCGTCCGCATCCGCCCGGACAAGCCGTAACGGCAATCGGGAGATGAAGAACCGCACCCCGTCGGACGCAACAGCGGGGTGCGGTTTCGCTGTCGAATTGTTGCTGAACGCCCTCCAGCAAAGGTCGCCGAACAAAGACGTCATCCTGAGTCGAACACCGCGCTGCGCGCGACCACGGAGGATGAAAGGAGATTGGTCGTGAGCGCTGATGCCACAGAATGAGCGGATCAGCCTCGCGCAGTTTGCGAGGCTTCCCGTAGTTGTTGCTGCGACTTCAGTCGCCGGTGACCGGCTGCGTCCGG
>NZ_DATIND010000149.1 GCF_035474595.1 Longimicrobium sp. | reverse complement strand
CGCCGACGCCGAGCTGATCGCCGCCGCCATCGACATCCTGCGCGGCTACGGGCTCACCGAGGCCGACTTCGTGGCGCGCATCTCCGACCGCCGGCTGCTGCGCGCGCTGCTCCTGCACGCCGGCGTGCCCGAGGCGCGGCTCATCCTCGTCTACAACATCGTCGACAAGCTGGAGCGCGACCCGCGCGAGGTGATCGCCAAGCGGTTGCGCGACGAGGCCGGCATGGGCGACGAGGCCATCGAGCGCACGCTGGACATCTTTCGCCACACGGACTTCGACGCGGTGCGCGCGGCGTACGGCGAGACGGAGGGCGTGGCGCCGGAGATCGAGCGGATGGGTGAGATCTTCGGCCACCTGCGGGCGATGGGGCTGATGGACTACGTCCGCTTCGACCTCAGCATCGTGCGCGGGCTGGCGTACTACACGGGGATCGTGTTCGAGCTGTTCGACGCGCGCGGCGAGCTGCGCGCCATCTGCGGCGGCGGGCGGTACGACAACCTGCTGAAGACCATCGGCGGGGTGGACATGCCCGCGCTGGGGTTCGGGATGGGCGACGTGGTGCTGCGCGAGCTGCTGCAGGACCGCGGCCTCCTTCCATCGACCGCGCACTCGGTCGACTACTATCTCGTCTCCGTCACCCCCGGGCAGCGTGACGCGCTCCTGTCGCTGGCGCACGGGCTGCGCGACGCGGGGTGGTCGGTGGAGTACGCGCTGAAGCACCAGGGCGTGAACAAGCAGTTCAAGAACGCCTCGGCCGTGGGCGCGCGCCGGGTGGTCACGCTGGGGCCGGACGAGGTCGCGCAGGGCGTCGCCGCGGTGAAGGACTTCGCCAGCGGCGAGGAGCGGCGGGTGCGGATCGAGGAGCTGCTCGCGGAGCGGCCGTAGGCGCCGCCGGAAGACTCTTTGACGGGGGAGGATGCGTGGCGGCTACCCGCATTTCCGGCGTCGCCATCCCGGACAGCCAGCTGGCATGCGAGGTAACGCAGCTCGTTCGCGACACCGAGAGCGAGCTGCTGTTCCACCATTCCACCCGGGTCTACTTCTGGGCCGCCCTGGCCGGCGAGCGGAAGGGGCTGGGCTTCGATCCGGAGCTGCTCTACACCGCGGCCATGTTCCACGACATCGGGCTGACCGAACGCTACCGCGCAAGCCAGCTCCGGTTCGAGGTCGACGGGGCGAATGCCGCGCGCGACTTCCTGCGCGGCCACCGCATCCCCGAAAGCGACGTCGAGAAGGTCTGGGCCGCCGTCGCGCTCCACACCACGCCGGGCATTCCGGAGTTCATGCATCCGGAGATCGCCCTGCTGCAGGCGGGAGCCGGGATGGACGTGGTGGGCCGCGGCTACGAGCAGTTCACGGACGAGCAGCGAGCCGCGGTGACCACGGCCTATTCGCATGGCGCCGGCTTCGGACATGCGATGATCGAAGCCTTCTACGATGGACTGAAGCATCGGCCCGACAGCACCTACGGCACCTTCAACGACGACATCCTCGCGTGCGTGGATCCGGATTTTCGGCGCAAGGACTTCTGCGCCATGATCCTGGGCTCGCCCTGGGCGCGGGGAGCCGGACACTGAGCCACCGTCCGGCCGGGCTCGCGATCCCCATCACCCCTCCCCGGCCGTGCGCGGGGCGGGGTGATTTGCGTGGAGGCCCGGGGTTCGCAAAGATGCGGGCAGACGAAGGCGGACCTCCCGATCTCCCGGTATGACGACGACCGCCGGCTCCACCCCCATCCACTACCTGACCGCCGGCGAGACCGCGGCGCGCATCCGCGAGGGCTCGCTGACCTCCGTGGAGGCGGTGCGCGCGTGCGTGGAGCGCATCCGCGCGCTGAACCCGCGGCTGAACGCGGTGGTGGACCTGCACGACGCCGAGGCGCTGGTGCGCGCGCAAGCGGCCGACGCGGCGCTCGCGCGCGGCGAGGACTGGGGCCCGCTGCACGGCGTGCCCGTGACCGTGAAGGACGTGTACGACGTAGCGGGGATGCGCATCACCTTCGGGTGGCCGCCCATGCGCCGCAACGTGCCGCGCGCCGACGCCTTCGCCGTGGAGCGCATCCGCGGCGCGGGAGCGGTGGTGCTCGGCATCACCAACGCGCCGCTGGGCTCGTACGATTGGCAGTGCTGGAACCCGCTGCACGGCCGCACCAACAACCCGTGGGACGCGCGCCGCACGCCCGGCGGCAGCAGCGGCGGGAGCTGCGCGGCCATCGCCGCGGGGTTCAGCGCGCTGGAGCTGGGGAGCGACGCGGCGGGCTCCATCCGCGTGCCCACGCACTTCTGCGGGGTGATGGGGATGAAGCCCACCGAGACGCGCGTCTCCGGGCGCGGGCACGGCCGCTTTCCCGGCATCCCCTACTCGCTGCGCCACATCTGCACCTACGGCCCCATCGCCCGCTCGGTCGACGACCTGGAGATGGCGATGCGTCTTCTCGTGGCCCCCGACCCCGCCTTCCCCGACGCGCCGCCGGTGCCGTTCCGGCCCGCGCCGCCGCGCGATGCGGCCACGCTCCGCATCGCGTGGACGGACGCGTTCGGCGGCTATCCCGTGTCCGCGGCGACCTCGGCGGCGCTGCGCGGCGTGGCGGCGAAGCTGGAGGCGGCGGGAGCGGCGGTGGAGCGGCGCGCGCCCGAGGCCATCGACGGCGACGACGCGCTGCGGACGTGGGGCGAGATCAACGGCTTCGAGACGGGCGTGGCGCTCCCCGCATACGCCTCTGTGCCGATGCGCTTCGGGGCGGCGGTGCAGTTCGGGCGGGGGCCGTTTTCGCAGGGGCTGCGAAAGGGATTCGCCTTCAACGCGAAGCGCTACTTCTTCGCGCTGGACCGGCGCGACCGCCACTGCGGTGCCTTCGAGGCGTTCATGGGCGGGTGGGATGCGTGGCTGTGCCCGGTGGCCGCCGTCTCCGCCATCACCCACCGCCGCACCGGCGCCGCCGTGGAGGTGGACGGGCGGAAGACGTCGTACTCGCTCGCCCTGGGCGCGTGGGCGTCGATGGTGGCGATGCTCGGCGCGCCCGCCGTGGTCCTCCCCGCCGGCCGCTCCGACGAGGGCCTCCCCATCGGCATCCAGGTCGTAGGCCGCCGCTGGGACGACGCCGGCGTCCTCGCCGTCGCCAGGGTCATCGAGCACCTCACCGGCGGCTTCCACCCCCCGCCAGCCCTCGACCAGCACTGAAGCCGGGACCATCGCAGGGATGATGAGGCGCGAGTCCGCGAAGGCGGACTTTGTGCAGTTGTTGCCGCGAATTCATTCGCCCGGGGCGGCTCCCGAGCCCCGATGCCGAGGATGCGAGAAGATGCCGATCGCCGCGCTGTACGACATCCACGGCAACCTCCCGGCGCTGGAGGCGGTGCTCGGGGAGATTCGCCGCGAGGGCGTGGACCGCATCGTCGTGGGCGGCGACGTCCTTCCCGGCCCGATGCCGCGCGAGGCGATGGAGATGCTGATGGATCTCGATCTCCCCGTCGACTTCATCCGCGGCAACGGCGACCGCGCGGTGCTGGAAGAGATGACGGGGATCGATCCCACCCTCCCCGCATCCGTCCGCGAAGTCGTGCGATGGACCGCCGCGCAGCTCGATCCGCATCACGCGCGGACGATTGCCGCGTGGCCGGAGACGCTCAGCATCCCCATCGCCCCGCTCGGCGACGTCTTCTTCTGCCACGCCACGCCGCGCGACGACACCGGCATCTTCACCCGCCTTACTCCCGAAGACCGCCTCCTCCCGCTCTTCGAGCCGCTCGGCATGCCGCTGGTGATCTGCGGCCACACGCACATGCAGTTCGACCGGACGATCGGCCGCACGCGCGTGGTGAACGCTGGCAGCGTGGGAATGCCGTTCGGCGATCCGGGCGCGTACTGGCTCCTGCTTGGGCCCGACGTCCAGCTCCGTCGCACGGAATACGACCTCCGCGCCACCGCCGGGCGCATCCGCGCGACCGCCTACCCGCAGGCCGAGGATTTCGCGGCAAACAACGTCCTTCATCCCCCATCCGAAGCCGCGATGCTGGAGGCGTTCGCGCGGGCGGAGGTGAGGTAGAAGATCGGCATCTCACGGAGGGCACGGAGGGCACGGAGGGCACGGAGGGCACGGAGAAAAGCGGGAGCCGCTGATCGACACTCCCGCTTCGGCCCGGCTCTCACTGCCCCCGGCGGCTGAAGCCGCGGCGCCGCGAATTCATTCGCCCGTCCCACCGCGGCGCCACTCTCGCACTCCCGCACTCCCGCACTCCCGCACTCCCGCACTCCCGCACTCCCGCACTCCCGCACTCGTCTGGTACGATTCGCGCGGGCTCCCTATCTTCCGACCCCTCGCAACCGAGATCCGCCAGACCCGGGCAGAACGTGGCCACGCGCATCCCCGACATCTCCGCCGCGGCGACCTTGGACGCCGCCGCACCGTTCCAGCGCCAGAACGACGTGCTGCACTGCGAGGACGTGCCGCTTCCCGAGCTGGTGGCGCGCTGGGGCACGCCGCTGTACGTGTACAGCCGCGGCGCCGTCCGCCGGCGCTACCACGAGCTGGACGAGGCGCTGTCGCCGGTGCCGCACCTGATCGCGTACAGCGTGAAGGCCAACCCCAACCTGGCGCTGCTGCGCACGCTGGCCGAGATGGGCGCCGGCGCCGACGTGGTCTCGGGCGGCGAGCTGCGGCGCGCGCGGATGGCGGGGATCCCCGGCGAGCGCATCGTGTTCAGCGGCGTGGGAAAGACCATCAACGAGCTGGCGCTGGGGCTGAACGAGGAGATCTACGCCTTCAACGTGGAGAGCGAGGGCGAGCTCTGCGCGCTTTCGGATCTGGCCTGCGCGATGGGGAAGAAGGCGCCGGTGGCCATCCGCATCAACCCCGACATCGACAGCCCCACCCCGCACCACTACACCCGCACCGGCCACGCCGCCACCAAGTTCGGCATCGCCGCGGCGCGGGCGCGCGACCTGTACTCCATCGCCGCGCGGCTGCAGGGGATCCGCGTGCTGGGCATCGACGTGCACATCGGCTCGCAGATCCTGGACGTGGCGCCGTTCGGGCTGGCGCTGGACGCCATCCTGGAGCTGGTGCACAAGCTGAAGCAGGAAGACATCCCCCTGGAGTTCCTGGACCTGGGCGGCGGGCTGGGGATCTCCTACCAGGGCGAGCCCGCGGCCACCGCGCAGGCCTTCGCCGACGCCGTCGTCCCGCTCGTGGCCGAAACGGGACTGCGGCTGGTCGTCGAGCCCGGGCGCTACATCGTGGGCGAGGCGGGGGTGCTGCTGACGCGGGTGATCTACGTGAAGGAAGGCGGGGGAAAGCGCTTCGTGATCACCGACGCGGGGATGAACGACCTGATCCGGCCCAGCCACTACAGCGGCTGGCACGCGGTGGAGCCGGTGGAGAGCCACGACCGCCCGCTTGGCACGGTCGACATCGTGGGCCCCATCTGCGAGACGGGCGACTTCCTGGCGCTGGACCGCGAGATCGAGATCCCCAAGCCCGGCGAGCTGCTGGCCATCCACACGGTGGGCGCGTACGGCTTCAGCATGAGCAGCCAGTACAACCAGCGCCCGCGCCCCGCCGAGGTCCTGGTCGACGGCGAGACCGCCACCCTCGTCCGCCGCCGCGAGACCTTCGAGGACCTCGTGGCGGCCGAAGTAGGGCTGTGATCTTACGCGGAGACGCGGAGCCGCGGAGGTGCTCGCCCGCGTCTCCGCGCCTCCGCGTGAGGCCCGGCGATGACGGGGCCGCGGCGGGAACCATGGGCGCCCAATGAGTGTGTAAACGACTGACGGCCCGAGGGGGTTGATGGGCAGGCGGGGGAGGGCGCCGGTGGAGGTCCGAGGTTCTTGGCCCGCCACTTGTATGCAGTGTAAACCCGGTGCAACCCACCTTGCACGCGCCTGCCGGACGGCGGGCGCGCTTTCACGTTCCTGATCCGGATGACGGGACAGATGAAGATTCTCTCGCGTGCGCCGCTGCTCGCGCTGGCCGCCGCCGTGCTGGGCGCGGGCGGAGCCGCGGCGCAGTCGCACGGCAGCGTGCAGGACACCTCGCTCTTCGCGCCGATGGGGCTGTGGCCCAGCCCCAACGAGATCCGTACGGGCTCGGGCGCGCCCGGCCCCGACTACTGGCAGAACCGCGCCGACTACACCATCCGCGCGACGCTCGACACGGCGGCCAAGACCGTCCGCGGCGAGATGCGGCTGCGCTACACCAACCGCTCGCGCGACACGCTGCACTTCGTGTGGTTCCAGACCGAGCAGAACGCGTTCAAGAGCAACTCGCTGAACTCGTACTACTTCCCCGCCGGCTCGCGCTTCGGCGCCCGCGGCTTCGAGGGCGGCGACGTCATCGAGCGCTTCAACCAGGTCGTCGGCGCGCGCAGCGTCCCGCTCCGCCAGCGCGGGCAGGAGACGATGACCAAGGTGGACCTGGCCGAGCCGCTGGCGCCCGGGCAGAGCACCACCTTCGACGTGGCCTGGCACTTCGCCGTCCCCGAGCACGGCGCCGACCGCATGGGGCGCGACGGGCCGCTGTACGAGATCGCGCAGTGGTACCCGCGCGTGGCGGTGTACGACGACGTGCGCGGCTGGAACACCGAGCCGTACCTGGGCCAGGGCGAGTTCTACCTGGAGTACGGCAACTACGACCTGTATCTCACCGTCCCGGCCGGCTACATCGTGGCGGGCACCGGGCTGGTGCAGAACCAGGCCGAGGTGATGACGCCCGCGCAGATCTCGCGGCTGGCGCAGGCGCGCACCAGCGCCACGCCGGTGCACATCGTCACGCTCGACGAGCTGCGCAGCGGCGCCGCCCGCCCGCGGCGCACGGGCACGCTCACCTGGCACTTCCACGCCGACAGCGTGCGCGACGCGGTGTGGGCCGCCAGCCCCGACTACCTGTGGGACGCCAGCGGCTGGAACGGCAAGCTGGCCATGGCCTACTACCGGCCCACGGCGGTCGATCCCTGGCGCGACGCCGCCGACCAGTCGCGCATGTCGATCATGGAGTACTCGGAGCGCTGGTTCCCGTACCCGTGGCCACAGATCAGCGCGGTCGAGGGGCCCATCAGCGGGATGGAGTACCCGATGGTGGCCATGGAGGCGCACAGCGACGACGTGTACGACCTGTACAACGTGGTCACGCACGAGATCGGGCACATGTGGTTCCCGATGATCGTGGGCTCCAACGAGCGCGTGCACATGTGGCAGGACGAGGGCTTCAACACCTTCATCAACACCTTCAGCGAGGCGCGCCGCTACCCCGACAAGGGGAACCAGATGCAGCGGGCCCTGCAGGAGCGGCAGCTGGTGGAGCGGCTGATGCAGCAGGGGGTGGACTTCACCATCGAGACGCCGCCGGACCGCATCCAGCCCACGCAGCTGGGCGTGGCGGCGTACTACAAGCCGTCGGTGGGGCTGCAGCTGCTGCGGCAGGAGATCATGGGCCCCGAGGCGTTCGACGACGCCTTCCGCACCTACGTCCGCCGCTGGGCCTTCCGCCACCCCACGCCGGCCGACTTCTTCCGCACGATGGAAGACGTGGGCGGACGGCGGCTGGACTGGTTCTGGCGCGAGTGGTTCCTCGAGAACGCGCGCTTCGACCAGGCGGTGGACTCGGTGGTGGTCGACAACCGCGGCAATGCGCAGAACGTGACCGTGGCGTTCGGCAACCGCGAGCGCGGCGTGCTGCCCATCCGCGCGCGCTTCACCTTCAGCGACGGCAGCACGCAGGAGTTCGCGTACCCGGCCGAGGTGTGGGCCATCAACCAGCGGCGCTACATCCGCGAGTACTCGTTCGCGGGCAAGCAGCTCACCCGCATCGAGCTGGACCCGGATCGCCGCCTGATCGACGTGAACCGCGGCAACAACGTCTGGACCCCGCGCGGCAGCTGACCTGAAAAGCGTTTTCGGCAGATGAAGATCGGGAGGGAGCCGCAGATCATGGCTCCCTCCCGATCTCTTGCCGGTTGATGAATCGCCCCAACGAGAGACGTCATCCTGAGGCCGGTCACACCGCAAGCGATGTCCGCGCAGTAATTTGCAGGCCGAAGGATCCATACTCCGCCAGCACGTGAATCGGCAAGCCGCGCCGAAACGCGGCAGGCATCCTCGTCACTCGTGCGCGTTCCCCGGCTGACGTGCAGGAGAGGGTATGGATCCTTCGGCCTGCAACGTTCTGCGCCGGAACCGATTGCGGCGTGGCCGGCCTCAGGATGACGTCGGGGGGTGGGGACGCGCGTCTCTTGCTCTACGGGTTGACGAACAGGGTTGCGTCTGCGGACGAACTGCATGACCTTTAACGCCGCAAATCCCACCAGTCCGTCTCACCAGAACTCAGGAGGCACCCCGTGAAGCTCTCCCCCGAGCAGCTGAAGGTGACGTCGTTCGAGACCGCTTCCCGCGCGGCCGCGTGGTCGCTCCCGACCACCGGGGGCGAGGACTGCTTCTCGCACATGGCCGGCTGCCCGCCGATCACCCGCACCGCGGCGGAGTGACCCCGATTCCCTCGCGAGCGCCGCGTCCGGCGGCCCGCTCCATCGCCCACCACCGCCACGGAGGAGCCACCGATGGCACGCCCGAGAATCGAAGACCTGCAGGTCTCGTCGTTCGAGACCTCCGTCGACACCGCCTCGACCGGCACCGTCATCGACACGCAGCAGATCGACTGCTGGTCGCCGCTGTGCATGGACACGCAGCAGCGCACCTGCCCCACCAAGGAGACCGTCGCCGCGGCCGGCTGAGCTCGCCGCGCGGGCGGATGCGACGAGGGGGAGGACGCCGCGCGCGTCCTCCCCCTCCTGCGTCAGGCGCGATCCGGCGCGCCCGCTACCAGGCGCCCTGCCGGTGCTCCACCACCAGTTGCGTGCGGGTGTAGCCGCCCGTCACGCGGCGGATAAGCTCCATCTCCTCGTCGAACAGCTCGCAATAGTACGCACGTCCGGCCCAGGGGTCGCACACCACCGTCCCCTCGTTCCACGTCCGGTAGTCGCGCAGGTTGCCGCCCACGCGGCCGATCACCACGAACGCGTGGTCGGGCCCGCCGAAGTCCTCCTGGATCCCGGAGATGGCGCCCCGGACGGTGTCCGGCGGGTCGTCGTCCGGCTGGCTGACGGCCATCAGCTCCAGCGGGCGCACGCCGCGGGTGGCCAGCATGTCGAAGGCCAGGTACGCCTTCTCCTCGCAGTTCCCGATGCGGTGCAGGCGGACCGCCGCGGCGATCGCCTTCACCTTCGCCTTCCCCTCCAGCGCCAGTGCCCCGCCCTCCCAGTAGGCGTCCATCAGCGCCTGGTTGCGGTCGCGCACCACGTCCTCGCCGTAGGTGGCGCGGTCCGCGGGGCGGTTGGTGGACGCGATGCCGAGTGCCTTGATCTGGCTGACGACCTGCCGTGCGATTGCAAGGGACATGGGGACCGGGAAGATGGAGATGGGGAGGATCGCGATGACACGGAAGGGCGACGCCTGCGCCGATTACCTGCCCGCGTGCAGGGCGGCGAGCGAGTGCCGAGCCGGGTGACGGCGCCGCGCTCGCACGTGGCTCAGCTCGCCCATCCGGATGCCATGTGCGGCAGTGCGACCACGGCGGCGAAGCGGACGATGCGCCCCGCGAGCCCGGCGAGGAGGAAGAACACGAAGTTCATCTCCACCGCCCCGGCGGCGATGGTGGTCACGTAGAAGGGCGGCAGGCCGACCACGGCGCTCACGGCGTAGAGCAGCTTTCCCGTCTTCGGCCGCGCCTCCATCTTCGCCTGCATGGCGGTGATGCCGCGCTGCACGCGCCCCTTCGGCAGCTTCACCACGCCGCGGCCGGCCAGGTACAGCAGCACCTTCCCCGCCATCGCCCCCAGCGAGCCGGCGATCACCAGCGGCACCCACATCGCCCGCGGCATCAGCGCCGAGGCGCCGATCAGGTAGATCTCCGTGTTCACGAACGGAAGCAGCGCCCCCGCACCGCAGATCGCGAACGAGGTCAGGCAGAGCAGGAGATAGGACACTTCGGCTCGCGGGGCGGGGAACGGATGGTGTAAGTGTGCCTCCAATCTACACTTCCGCGCCCGCATGGACAACCGGGACGCATCCCCGCGCGCCGCGTCCGTCCCCCTGCATCCGCTCGCCGGGCGGCGGCGGCCGCATCGGCCCGGCCCGCGGCGCGCGACGGTCTTCATCTTCCAGCCGCACATCCCGCCGATTCCCGCGTGGGCGGATCACGGAACGGACCGGATTCCGCGCGGTGGGGCGGAGGTATACCGATTGCATCAGGCCATCACGCTCACATGCACGCGCCGGACTCGCACTTTTCGTGCGGGAACGGAACCTTCATCATGGGAGGACGGATGAGCCGTTCGCTGAGCTACCTCCGCCAGGGAGCGCTGGCGGCCGCGCTGCTGGGCTCGCTGGGCTTCGGCGCCGCGCAGGCGTTCGGGAGCACGGCGCCGCCCGCGGGCGCGGCCCTGCGCACCTGCCCGGACCGGGGATTCGACTACGCCTACGCTTCGTGCGCCATCGGCTGCCCCGGCAGCCAGGGCTACTGCGCGGAAGGCGGCATCTGCCGCTGCGGCCAGATCCCCTGATCGCGGAAGCTGCATGAAAACCGGCCCGCGCTCGATACGAGCGCGGGCCGGTCTTCTCGTCTCCATTCCCTGCCCCTGCCCGATCTGACCAGCCCACGGGCCTCCCCGCGTTCTGGCGGTCCAGCCACTCCTTCAGCGGCGCGAAGTACTCCAGCATGGCGGTGCCGTCCATCTTCCGCTCGTCCGTCATCGCGAAGAGCGTTTCCTGCCACGGCTTGCTCTGCCCCGCCTCCAGCATCCGGTTGAAGCGGCGCCCGGACGCAGGACGGCGCGCTCACCCGGGCGCGGGCCGTCGTCCATCTTTCCCCTTCACCCCCGGATCCGGACCCCGTCACGCCTCCGCGGGATCGAGCGGCACGGGCGGCAGCACCTCGCGCTCCCACGCGGCCAGCCGCTCCTTCAGGTCCCCGAACACCGCGGGCTGGGCGAGCTTCAGGTCCGTCTTCTCCCCCGGATCGGTGGCGAGGTCGTACAGGAACTCCCCGTCGTCCTTTTGCAGGTACTTCCAGTCGCCGCTGCGCACCGCCTTCTGCCTGCGGCGCTGCGAGATGCGCCAGACCAGCTCGCGGCGGACGCCTCCGCGCGCGCCGGTGAGCGCCGGCGTCAGGTCGATGCCGTCGGGCGGCGCGGCGGCCGGGGCGCGCGTGCCCGCCAGCGCCAGGAAGGTGGCGGTCAGGTCCATCGTCACCGCCACCTGGCCGGTGCGGCTCCCGGCGGGGATCACGCCGGGCCAGCGCGCCATGGCCGCCACGCGGATGCCGCCCTCGTTCAGCGTCATCTTCCCCGCGCTGAACGGCCCCATGTGCGAGAAGCGCTCGCCCCCGTTGTCGCTGGTGAAGATCACCAGCGTGTCGCGCTCCATCCCCGCGCGGTGCAGCGCCTCCAGCACCCGCCCCACGCCCGTGTCCATGCTCTCCACCATCCGCCCGTACGTCGCCGGCGAGCCGCCGGAGCTGAACGAGGCGGAGTCGGGGTACGGCGGGTCGCCGGGCCCCTGCCACGGCCAGTGCGGCGCGTTGTACTGGAGGTTCAGGAAGAGCGGCCGCGACCGCCGGCGCCGGAGGATGCGGACCGCGCGCTCGGTGAACAGGTCGGTGAGGTACCCCGGCGTGCGGACGGTGCGCGTGCCGTCCTGGAACAGGCTGCGGCGGAGCTCCACGTCCACGTGGCTGGCGTAGTCGGCGCCGGCGCCCAGGAAGCCGTAGAACTCGTCCCACCCGTGCCGCAGCGGGTGGAAGCGCGGAAAGGTGCCCAGGTGCCACTTGCCCACGAGCGCCGTCTCGTACCCCGCCGCCTTCATCAGCAGCCCCAGCGTGGGCGGGTCCGTCTCCACGCCCACGTTCTGCCGGGTCAGCGGCTCGTACAGCCCGGCCGTCGTGCGCGCGGGGTAGCGCCCGGTGATGAGCGCCACGCGCGTGGGCGTGCACACCGGCGCCGCCGTGTACATCTGCGTGAGCTCCACGCCCGAGCGCGCGATCTGGTCGATCACCGGCGTGCGGTAGTCCGTCCGCCCCGTGATCCCCAAGTCGCCGTACCCCAGGTCGTCGGACATGATCAGCAGGATGTTGGGCCGCGCGCGCCGCGCCAGCCGCATCGCGCCGGAGCCGAGGGAGGGCGCCAGGGCGATGGCCGCGGCGGCGCCGGCGAGGTCCAGGATGAAGCGCCTGCGATCCATCGGGAGGGCCTCCGGGGGATGTCGATGGGGTGGGGTGGGTGGGATGCATCAGTGTAAGCACGGCGGCGGGCATCTCCAACCACGATCATCCCAATCGATCTCCGCCGATCCTCCATCTCTCACAGAGGCCACAGAGAACGTGGAGGAAACGCCCACACGCTCCGTGACCTCCGCGTCCTCTGTGAGAGGCTCCTTTTCCAATGAGAAGGCCGCCCCACCGATCGGCGGAAGCGGCCTTCGTCTCATCCTTCGCCGCGGCGGGTCACCAGCCCACGGGCTTCCCGGCGTTCTGGCGGTCCAGCCACTCCTTCAGCGGCGCGAAGTACTCCAGCATGGCGGTGCCGTCCATCTTCCGCTCGCCCGTCATCGCGAAGAGCGTTTCCTGCCACGGCTTGCTCTGCCCCGCCTCCAGCATCCGGTTGAACCTGCGGCCGGCCGCCTCGCTCCCGAAGAACGAGCAGCGGTACAGCGGCCCCGTGTACCCCGACTCGCGGCAGAGCGCGCGGTAGAACTGGAACTGGAGCACGCGCGCCAGGAAGTAGCGCATGTACGGCGTGTTGGCGGGGATGTGGTACTTGGCGCCCGGATCGAAGTCCGCCTCGGTGCGCGGCATGGGCGCGGCCACGCCCTGGTAGCGGTTGCGCAGCTGCCACCACGCGGCGTTGTAGCTGGCCGGCGTGATCTGCCCGCTGAACACGCCCCAGCGCCACTTGTCCACCATCAGCCCGAACGGCAGGAACGCCACCTTGTCCAGCGCCTGCCGCAGCAGCAGCGCGGTGTCGGCGGCCGGCGGCGGGATCTCGCCCAGCAGCCCCACCTGCTTCAGGTAGCCGGGGGTGATGGAGAGCGCGATCGCGTCGCCGATGGCCTCGTGGAAGCCGTCGTTGGCGCCGCCCCGGAACATGAACGGCTGGTTGCGATACGCGCGCTGGTAGATGTTGTGCCCCATCTCGTGGTGGATGGTCACGAAATCCTCGGCCGTGGGCTCCAGGCACGCCTTGATGCGCACGTCCTCCTGGTCGTCGATGTCCCACGCGCTGGCGTGGCACACCACGTCGCGGTCGCGCGGCCTGGTCAGCATCGACCGCTCCCAGAAGGTCTGCGGCAGCGGCTGGAAGCCCAGCGAGGTGAAGAAGCGCTCCGCGTACTTCGCCATCCCCGGCGAGTCCACGTTGCGGGCCTTCAGCAGCTCGGTCAGGTCGTACCCCGGCCCGGCGGCCACCTTCGGGGCCACGATGGGATAGATGTTCCCCCACTCCTGCGCCCACATGTTCCCCAGCAGGTGCGCGGGGATCATCCCGTTGGGCGGCACCACCTGCGCGCCGTACTGCTCCACCAGCCGCTGGCGGACGTAGGCGTGCAGCGACACGTACAGCGGCCGCACCTGCTCCCACAGCCGGTCGGTCTCGGCGCTGAACGAGTCGGCCGGCATGTCGTAGCGGCCGCGCCACATGGCCCCCGCGTCGCTGTAGCCCAGCTCGCGCGCGCCCTTGTTGGACAGCTCCACGAAGCGGGCGTAGCGCTGGCGCATGGGCGCGCCCACGCGGTGCCACCCCTGCCAGGCGTCCAGCAGCTCGGCGGGGTCGTGGCTGGTGGCGAGCACGCGCGAGAGCGCGTTGATGTCCATGCACTGCCCGGGCTGCCTGCAGTACGTGCCGCGGCCGTAGTCGCCCTCCATGCTGGCGCGGATGCGGGAGAGCTCCTCGGCCTCGGCGGCGTTCCCCGGCGGCGGCGCCGAGAGCGACAGGCGCAGCAGGTCGAACTTGCGCCGCAGATCGGCGGGAAGACGAAGATTGTCGAAGCGGCGCGCGGCCAGCGCCCGGCGCTGGACCGCCACGGCCAGCTCGTTCTGCGCCCGCGCCGACAATTCCTCGGTGTCGCGGGTGATGTAGGTCGCCGCGACCCATTCCGCCTGGTTGTCGCGCAGGCTCAGCTCGGCCAGCTCGCGCTCCGTCTCCGCCATGAACGCGGCGGCCGACTGCGGCGTCGCGGCGGCGGCCGAAGCCGTCGTCCGCGCCTGGGCCCCGGCGAGCGCCGGCACCAGCGCCGCGAGCGCGACCGCCGACGCGAGGGTGCGCGCACGCATGAAGTTCACCCGGTTCATCGAAATCCCCGCTTCGTCGAGTTGGCGATGAGGTTGGAAGTGGATGAGGATAAGCACCTTACCCCTTCCCGACAAGCACCGGTCCCGCCAAGCGGATGCAGGAAAGAAGGATCACACGGAGGAAACGGAGGGAACGGAGGAAGTGATGCAGTCCTCCGTTGCCTCCGTTCCCTCCGTGTTAGCCATGCGGTCTTCCTGCAGGGGGATGATCGATGGGGAGGATGCGATCCGGGAATGCCGCGAGAGGAGCGTGCGAGCGCTGTGAATCTCCGTGAAACCTCCGGGGATGTTTCCCCGTACACCTCGGCATCCCCCCGGGCCGCGTTTGCCGCCCGCCCACTCCCCCGGAGGTGTCCCCATGAAACGTCGTACCGATTCCCACGCGCGCCGCGCCGGATGGACCTGGCTCGCCGCGCTCGCGCTTTCCCTTTTCTCCGCCGCCGCGCCGCTGGCCGCGCAGCAGCAGCCCGCCGCGCGCCCGCCCGCGGGGCAGCCGCCCGCCGCCGGCCCCGGCGAGATCCGCGGCTCCGTGGTCGACGGGCAGAGCAACGCCCCCATCCCCGCCGCCTCCGTCGCCGTCTACGCCGACTCGGTGCTGGTCGCCGGCGCCCTCGCGCGGCCGGACGGCAGCTTCCGCATCCAGGGGCTGCGGCCGGGCACGTACGTGATGAAGGTGACGATGATGGGGTACGAGACGCGCACCTCGGCGCGCATCTCCATCACCCCGGCGGCGGCGCGGGTGAACACCGGGCCCATCCGCCTGTCGCGCGGCGCCGTGGCCCTGCAGGGGATCACCGCCACCGCCGACCGCCAGGCCGCCACCATCGCCCCCGACCGCAACACCTACCAGAGCCGCCAGGTGGCGCCCGCGGCCACCACCGCCAGCGAGGTGCTCGAGGCCGTTCCCTCGGTGCAGGTGGACGCCGACGGCCGGGTGAGCCTGCGCGGCAACGAAAACGTGGTGGTGCAGATCAACGGCCGCCCGTCGCCGCTGCGCGGCACGCAGCTGGCCGGCTACCTGAAGCAGCTTCCGGCCAACACGCTGGACCGCGTGGAGGTCATCCCCAACCCGTCGGCCCGGCAGGACCCCGAGGGGATGGCGGGGATCATCAACATCGTCCTCAAGCAGAACGTGGACCTGGGCCTGAGCGGCGGCCTCACCCTGGCCGCATCGACCGCGGACCGCTACACCGCGTCGGGGAACCTGGGGTACCAGCAGGGCCCGGCCACCTTCTTCGCCAGCTACGGCTTCAACAGCGACGACCGCTCGGTCACCGGCCTGAACGACCGCACGCGGCTGGCGGCCGGGTCGCCGCTGCACTTCACCAACCAGGACATCTCGGGATCCAACAACAACCACGGCCACAACTTCAACGGCACCATGGACTACCGGGTGGGCGAGCGCGACGTGCTCTCCACCGGCCTGCTGCTGAACCTGCGCGGCGGCACCGACGCCACCATCAGCGACTACAGCGAGCTGGACGCCGCGCAGCTGCTGCTGGACCGCTACCAGCGCGTGCGCGACTCGCGGTCGGACGGGAACGTGCTGGACTACACGCTGGGCTTCAAGCGCACGCTGCAGCCGCAGCGCCACGAGCTTTCCGGCGAGGTGCGGGTGAACCGCAGCACCCAGCTGGACCGCACCGACCTGTGGCGCCAGCCGGTGGGCGCGGGCTCGGTGGTGGACGCGGAGATCGACCGCACCGACGAGCGCACCGTGCAGGTGACCGGGCAGGTGGACTACACGCGCGGGCTGGGCGCCCGCACGAAGCTGGAGACGGGGTACAAGGGATACGTGCGCTGGCTGGACCGCGACTTCGGCGTGCAGCGCGACTCGCTGGGCACCGGCACCTTCACGCGCAGCGACCTGAGCAACGCGCTGCAGCTGGACGAGCAGGTGAACGCCGTCTACGGCGTGCTGAGCGGGGGCGTGGGCCGCTTCGAGCTGCAGGGCGGGCTGCGGGCCGAGTACGCGGGCCGCACCTTCTCGCTGGCCAACTCGGGCGAGGAGTTCCCGCACAACTACTGGAGCGTGTTCCCCAGCGCCCTGGCCAGCTACAAGCTGGGGGAGCAGGACCAGCTGAAGGTGAGCTACTCGCGGCGCATCCGCCGGCCGGGAAGCCAGGAGCTGAACCCGTTCCCGGTGTTCTTCGACCTGCAGAACGTCTTCCTGGGCAACCCGGAGCTGAACCCCGAGTACACCGACGCGGTGGAGCTGGGCTACCAGCACTCGGCGCGGTGGGGCTCGCTGCAGGTGTCGCCCTTCTACCGCCGCACGTCGGACGTCATCCGCTTCATCATCAACACGGCGGACAGCGTGGCGGGGCGCGAGGTGACTTCGGTGAGCTTCGAGAACCTGGACACCGGCACCAGCTGGGGCGCCGACCTGAACGGCTCGCTGCGGGTGGGGCAGGCGTTCAGCGGGTTCGGCGGGTTCAACGTGTTCAAGATGGTGACGGAGGGCACGGGCGGCGAGTCCAGCCTGTCGTCGCAGGCGGTCACCTGGTCGGCGCGGGTGAACGGCACCTTCAACCTCACCCCGCGCACCTCGTTCACGGCGGCCTACTTCTACCGCGCGCCCATGAACATCGAGCGGGGGAGATTCGACGCCTTCGGGTTCGCCAACTTCTCCATGCGCCAGAAGGTGTACGGCGAAAAGGCGAGCGTGACGGTGCGCGTGTCGGACCCGTTCAACCAGCAGCGCTTCCGCGTCCGCGCGGGCGACGACAACGTGATCCAGCTCACCGAGCGTGCGCAGACGTCGCGCGCGGTGCACGTGGCCTTCCAGTACAACTTCGGCCGCCCGCCGCGCCTGCGCCAGCGCCCTCAGGAGCAGCAGCCCCAGCCCAGCTCGCCTTTCGGCGGGTGATGGGTTGGAGATGGTGATAGAAACGCGAAGGGCCCCTCCAGCGAGGGGCCCTTCTTACTCGTCCAGTCCAGGCGAAAGAAAGGTCATGGACTGCACGAACCAGTCAAACTCCCCAATTTCGGAGATTCTAGGCTCCGACCGTACCAGGCTCAACCTGATCGGCTGCAGGAATGCTCCTGAAGAAGGCAAGGTGCACAAGCCAGCCAAGGACACAGCCTAGGAAGGTTGAATAAAGAAATGAGTTTGCACGACGAATCAAGAAAACGTGAGCGAGAGAATACACCGAGAAAAACGCGATCAACAGCATGAAGAAGGCGACAGCGCGCTGTGGAAGTCTGATATCTTCGAGTATCCATAGCGCAAGCGCTGCAAGAAATGCAAATAGTGAGACCACCACCCACCTGACATGCACGGTCAGAAGCACGATCGGTCGAAGGTCGACGTCACCAGACAGGGTAGCGGGGAGGTCCGCAAAACTTGCCGAGGACGAATTCAGTACAAGAAGAGCGAGAACAAGCCCCGCCCACCACCCTGCGCCTTGAGGTACCTTGTACTCGTTATGGCTACACACAAAGGAAACCCCGAGAGCGAGGAGCACAGCGGCGAGGAAAACTCCGAATAGCACATAAAGGACCCAATGTGGTTGCGGCGTCACGTTTTTAACCTAGATAAACGGTGGATGGAGTGAAGATCTGTCACAAACGCGATTGTACATCCCGATCAGCAGTTTTACAACAATGTAGTGCGACGCGCTCGCGTGAACTCGCAATAGATTCCGCACCGCCTTCACACAACGCGGCTCAGTTCCTCGCGCACCACGCGCCGGAGCAGCTCTTCAAGCGAGTGCCGTTCGATGTGATCGCGGAGAGCGTCGTTGATCATCGTCTGGTAGTTGCCACCACCGGCCCTGTCGACCTGATCGCGGAACCACTCAAGGACCTCGTCGTCGAGGCGAATGGTGATGCGGGTTTTGCCCGGCGGCGTGGGATCGAGGGCGCCGCGCTTGCCACGACTGAAGTCGTATTCGTCTTTCATGGTCCGCTCAGGTAGTAGAACTGTGCCTCGGTACGCGTTGCCTTCCGCGCGGAAATCAGCCGGACGAGCTCGTCTCCACGCCACGTGAACACTACCACCAGCAGGCGGCCGGCCCCATCGTGCCCAATGATCATGTGCCGCTCTTCACGTGGATCGTCATCCGCGATCGTGATGGCGCCGTCGTCGGCGAACACGGCCGTTGCGGCCGAGAAACGGACTCCGTGTTTGGCGTGGTTGCTCTCCGCCTTGTTGGGGTCCCACTCGTAGCTCAGCATGGATTGTATGCACAATTGTACACCAGCGCAACCCTCCGGGACACCGAAGGAACAAATCGATCAAGAATGGACGATTCCGCCCCAAACGAGGACCGGCCCCACTTCTCGCGGGGCCGGTTCCGTTCGGCGTGAATCTATGTCCAATCGTAGCCTACATCGAGTTCATCTCCAACGCCTCTGCCAGCGCAGACGCCAGATTCTCGACCAGCTCTTCCCTAGTTGCACCCTGGCAGTTCACCCCGGAAAGCTCATCGATCCACCCGATCCACGTACCTTCGTGCTGCTGGATCGTTACCGTGTAGTCCGTCAGCGGCATATCGTTTCGTCGCCCAGAACCGTTATCATCGCCAATCGGCATCACGTGCGCCGAAGCTAACTGTGTTCACAATTGCCTGCAACGGGAACGCCGGCCGTGCGATTGTACACGGCCGACGTTCGACATCAGGATGCGCATCGGTGGCGCGATCGGCCCTACCTCGGGTTTCGCGCAGCAGCGCTCCGGGCGCATGTCCTCGATGAAGCTAGAGGGCCTTTCGCCTGGAAGCACCTCTGAGTTCTTCCTCGACCCGCTCGGCGAGGAAGATCTTCAGCAGCGACTGGTAGGGCACGTCGCGCTTGTTGGCCAGCAGCTTGATCTCCTCGATCATGTGCTCGGGGAGGCGAAGCGAGATGGTGCGCGTGGAAGGCCGCAGGTTGGCCAGAACGGTCCGGCGCGCCCGCGCCCAATCCACGTATTCCGTGGAATCGTGCTCGGCCCAGAAATCCTGCTCCTCGTCCTCGGACCCGAAGTCCGGAAGCTTCCTGCTCATCGCTCATCCACCTTGGGTTCAGCCTCGTCGTGCTTCTGGTATTCGCGGCGTTCCTTGCGGCTCAGTCGCGGACCGAGATCACGCGGATCAGGGTTTCGCGGAGCGTAAAGACGACAAAGAGCCGGCGGTCGGCATCGGACCTGCCGAGGGCGAAGAACCGGTCTTCCTCGCCCGAATGCTTCACGTCGTCCGCGACGATCAGCGGCTGATTGAAGAACACCTGCTCGCACTCGGCCTTACTGACCTGGTGACGAAGCCAGTTCTTCTCCGCATTCCCGGCATCCCATTGGAACCCGGTCGCAAGGCTCAGCCGCTCGTACGCATCCATGCGAAATGTATACGGGAGAAATATACGTGTTGGGCCACGTGAATAGAAGAGCCGGCCCCGCTCACACGCAAGGTCGGCTCCTCTTCCCTCGCAGGCATGGCCCGTTGGAAGCTACTTCGTCGCGCGCGGGGACCCGTACAGAATGGCCTTCTTCACCTCGCCGATGGCTTTGGTGATCTTGATCTCGCGGGGGCAGGCCTCGGTGCAGTTGAAGATGGTGCGGCAGCGCCAGACGCCCTCGCGGTCGTTCAGTCGCTCCAGCCGCTCGCCCGCCGCCTCGTCGCGGCTGTCGAAGATGAAGCGGTGCGCGTTCACGATGGCCGCCGGGCCCACGAAGTCCTCGTTGGCCCAGAAGCTGGGGCAGCTGGTGGTGCACGCCGCGCAGAGGATGCACTTCGTCGTATCGTCGAAGCGCTCGCGGTCCGCCACCGTCTGCAGGCGCTCGCGCTCGGGGGGGCGGGCGTCATTGATGAAGAACGGGAGCACGCTCCGGTACTGCGCGAAGAACGGCTCCATGTCCACCACCAGGTCCTTGATCACGCGGAAGCCCATCAGCGGCTCCACGGTCACGAAGTCGCCCACGTCGCGCACCAGCACCTTGCAGGCAAGGCGGTTCACGCCGTTGATGCGCATGGCGTCGGAGCCGCAGATCCCGTGGGCGCAGCTGCGCCGGTAGGTGAGCGACCCCTCCTGGTACCACTTCACCATGTTCAGCGCGTCGAGCACGCGGTCGGTGGGGTCCACCATCACCGCGTATTCGGCGTAGTACGGGACCTCGTCCGTCTCCGGGTTGTAGCGCAGGATCCGGAGCGTAAGCTTGCTGGCCATCAGTATACCCGCTCCTTGGGCTGGAACCTGGTGATGGTCACCGGCTTGTAGTCGATCGACAGGCTCCCGTCGGCCCCGCGGGTCACCAGCGTGTGCTTCAGCCAGTTCACGTCGTCGCGCTTGTCGTAGTCCTCGCGCATGTGCGCGCCTCGGCTCTCCGTGCGGTTGAGGGCGCTGAGCGTGGACACCTCGGCCAGGTCCAGCAGGTTGCGCAGCTCCCACGCCTCCAGCAGGTCGGTGTTGAAGGCGCGCCCCTGATCCATCACCCCCACGCGGCTAAAGCGGTCCTTCAGCTCGCGCACCTTGGCCAGCGCGTGCGTCATCCCCTCGCCGTTGCGCGAGATGCCCACGTCGTCCTGCATCACGTCCTGCAGCTCCTCGCGCAGCTTGGCGGCGGGCTCGCCCTGCTTGTTCCCCAGGATGGCGCCGAACATCTCCTCCACCCGCGCCGTGGGGTCGGACGGCAGCTCGGGCATGTCGGCGGTCTCGCAGAAGCGAGCCATCTCGATCCCCCCGCGCCGCCCGAACACCACCAGGTCCAGCAGCGAGTTGGTGCCCAGCCGGTTGGCGCCGTGCACGGAGACGCAGGCGCACTCGCCCGCGGCGAAGAGGCCGGGGAGCACGGTGTTGTTCGAGTCGATGACCGCGCGGCACCACACGTCGGTGGGGATCCCGCCCATGCCGTAGTGCGCGGTCGGCTGGATGGGCATCGGCTCCTTCACCGGATCGACACCGAGATACGTGCGGCAGAAGTCGGCGATGTCGGGAAGCTTGTTCTCGATGACGTCGGCGCCCAGGTGCGTGGCGTCGAGGTACACGTACTTCTTCCCCCCGATCCCCCGCCCCTCGCGGATCTCCTTGTGGATCGCGCGGGCGACGACGTCTCTGGACGCGAGGTCCTTCATGGTGGGCGCGTAGCGCTCCATGAAGCGCTCGCCGTGGTCGTTGCGCAGCACTCCGCCCTCGCCGCGCACGCCCTCGGTGATCAGGATCCCCAGGCGGTAGATGCCGGTGGGGTGGAACTGGTAGAACTCCATGTCCTCCAGCGGCACCCCGGCGCGCAGCGCCACGGCGACCCCGTCGCCCGTGTTGGCGTGCGCGTTGGAGGTGATGGACCAGATGCGCCCGAACCCGCCGGTGGCGAACTCGACCGCCTTGGCGCGGAAGACGTGCAGGTCGCCGGTGTGCACGTGCCAGGCGACCACGCCGGCGCAGCGGCCGTCGTGGATCAGCACGTCCACCACCTGGAACTCGTCGTAGAAGTCTACGCCGTTCTTGATGCAGTTCTGGTAGAGCGTCTGCAGGATCATGTGCCCGGTGCGGTCGGCCGCGTAGCAGCTGCGGCGCACGGGCCCCTGCCCGAAGTGGTGCGTGTGCCCGCCGAACGGGCGCTGGGCGATCTTCCCGTCCGCCGTCCGCGAGAAGGGAAGCCCCATGTGCTCCAGCTCGATGATGACCGGGACGGCCTCCTCGCACATGGTCTCGATGGCATCCTGGTCGCCCAGGTAGTCCGACCCCTTCACGGTGTCGAACGCGTGCCACTCGGGGTGGTCTTCCTCCAGGTTCGCCAGCGCGGCGCAGATCCCGCCCTGCGCGGCGCCCGTATGCGAGCGTGTCGGATACAGCTTGGAGATGACCGCCGTGCGGAGGCTGGGGTTGCGGGAGAGGTAGATGGCCGTCATCAGCCCCGCCCCGCCGCCGCCCACCACCAGGGCGTCGTAGGTGTGCGTGTGGATCATGCCGGGTGCGCGGGAACCGCGGGGTTGAACGTCAGCAGCGCGAAGATCCCCCAGGCCAGCGAGGCCAGGACGATCGTGTACAGGACCACCTTGGTGGCCACGCGGGCGCCGGGGCTGCGCACGTAGTCCTCGATGGAGTAGCGCAGCCCGTTCAGCCCGTGCAGCATGGCGAAGGTGATGAGCCCCACGTTGAACAGGCGCCAGAACGGGTTGGTCCAGCGCTCGCGGACCAGGTTCGAATCCAGGTGCTCGACGCCCACGATGAGGTTCCACCAGGTGAGGTGGTAGAGCGCCATGAAGATCAGCAGCAGGCCGCTGATGCGCATGAAGAACCACGCGTACAGCTCGAAGTTGCTGCGGTGGTCCTTCCGGGGGCGGTCGTAGCCGCCGCGGGGGTTGCGGACGAGCGAGCTCACGGGCGCACCTCCGTGGCCGGCGGCGCGGCGGACGGCTGGGCCGCGCCGTGGTAGGCGGAGATGTCGTTCTGCATGGCGGCCTTCCGCGCGCGGTCGCGCTCCGTCCCCGGCTCGTCGCGCAGCCCGAAGAGCGGCGCCAGCATGATCCAGGCGACCGGGAGGATGAGGACCACGGCGGCGCCGACGGCGGCCAGCGACAGCCTGCGCTGGTGCAGCATCACCCCCGGCCAGAAGTCCTGCACGATGATGCGCAGCCCGTTCAGCGCGTGGAAGAGCACCGAGAAGAAGATCAGCAGCTCGGCGAAGCGGAAGAGCGGGTTGCGGTAGAGGTTCAGCGCGTGGTCGTACAGCCCCGGCCAGTAGATGACGATGGCCGTGTCGACCACGTGGATGATCAGGAACAGGAGGATGCCGATGCCCGTGGCCCGGTGCAGCAGCCACGTCCACATCCCCTCGCGGCCGCGGTAGCGGAGCGCGGTCCACAACCCGCGGACCCTGTGCGCGCTGCCCATTGCGTGTGTCTCTCCCCTCTGGCGGAAATCGCATCCGCCGCCATGAACGGGCGCCGCGCTCCCGCATGCTTGCGGGGCGCGGCGCGCGTCCGTGGGCGGCGCGTCGTTTACTTGACCAGCTGCATCGGCTCGAGGACGGCTTCGGCGCTGGCCTTGAGCGCGGCGCGCTCGTCTTCGGTCAGCTCCACCTCGATCACCTTCTCCATCCCGTTCTTCCCCAGCAGCACGGGCACGCCCAGGAACAGGTCGCTGAACCCGTACTCGCCCTGCAGCCACGCGGCGCAGGGGAGGATGCGCTTCTTGTCCTTCACGATGGCCTCGGCCATCTGCACCGCGCCGGAGCTGGGCGCGTAGTAGGCCGAGCCCGTCTTCAGGAACGACACGATCTCGGCGCCGCCGCCGCGGGTGCGCTTCACGATGGCGTCCAGCTTGTCGCGGTCGATCAGCTGCGTGACGGGGATGCCGCTGACCGTGGTGTAGGAGATGAGCGGCACCATGGTGTCGCCGTGGCCGCCCAGCACCATGGCCTGGATGTCCTCCACGCTGACGCCGATCTCCGTGGCGAGGAACGCACGGTAGCGGGCGGTGTCGAGCACGCCCGCCATCCCGATCACCCGCTCGCGCGGGAAGCCGCTGGCCTTCATGGCCACGTAGCACATCACGTCCAGCGGGTTGCTGACCATGATGATGATGGCGTTCGGCGAGACGCGGGCGATGTTCTCGCTGACCTGGCGGACGATGCCGGCGTTGGTGTTCAGCAGGTCGTCACGGCTCATCCCGGGCTTCCGGGCGATGCCGGCGGTGACGATGTAGATGCCGCTGCCGGCGCTCTCCTCGTACCCGTTGCTGCCGATCACGCGGCTGTCGAAGCCCTCGATGGGCGCCGACTGCCACTGGTCCAGCCCCTTCCCCTGCGGAATGCCTTCGGCGATGTCGATCAGCACCACCTCGCGCGCCAGCTCCTTCTCCGCGACGCGCTGGGCGGCCGTGGCGCCCACGTTCCCCGCCCCGACGACCGTTATCCTGTCCATGACCGTTCCGAGTTCAAGATGCGTTCTTGGTGGCCCGCGCGACGCATGAGCGCCCTCGGGCGCGGGGAACATAGACCGCGCCTCCGGGCGTGTCAAACCGCAGCGCTGGCGACGATTATGCGGCGTGGCGGGACGGCAATTCGCGAGCCGGAGGGGGGGGCAGCACGCGTTCGGCGCCGCGCGGGAAGGCGAATGAATTCGCGGCAACAACGGCCCGAAGTCCGCCTTCGCGGACTCGCCGCTCGACCATCCCCGCGCGCTGTCGGGATCGTGGTGAGGTCAGCCGGTGTTTGCCGTGAGCTGGCGGATGGCTTCGTAGAGGGCGATGCCGGCCGCTGTCGCGAGGTTCAGCGAGCGCGCGCCCTCGCGCATGGGGATGCGCAGGCAGCGCGCCGGGTCGCGGGCGAGCAGGTCGGCGGGGAGGCCTCGGGATTCGGGGCCGAAGAGGAGGACGTCGCCGGGCGCGAAGTCCGCATCCCAGAGCGTGCGTTCGGCTTTGGTCGTCAGCATCCACAAGCGGCGGCCGGCGACGGCCTGCTCGAAGTCCGCCCAGGCTACGTGGTGCGTGTAGTCTACATCTTCCCAGTAGTCCATCACCGCGCGCTTGGCCTTCGGGTGATGGAAGGAGAAGCCGAGGCGGCCGATCAGGTGCAGCGGCGTGCCCGTGGCGCCGCAGAGGCGCGCGATGTTGCCCGCGTTCGGCGGGATCTCGGGCTCGTACAGCGCCACGTGCGGGGGATCGGGGAGCGGGAGCGGCGGCATCGGTCGTGAGCGCTGGAGGTGGTCGGCCGGCGGGACAATCTGCGTGGCGCGGGGCGTTGTCGCATCCCGGCGGCGCCTGTTACCTTCCTCGCCGAATCATCCGTTTCCCACCTCCCGTCTCCCCGCCCCGAATGCCGCTCGCCCAGTGCCCCGACTGCCGGGGCAATGTCTCCACCGCCGCGCGCACCTGCCCGCACTGCGGCCGCCCCGGGCCGTTCGCGGACGCTGCCGATTCCGGCGCCGCGCCCGGCGTGTGGCCGATGTCCGCGGGGTATCCGCCGCCCGCCGCGCCGGGATATCCGCAGGCGGCGGCCGGAGTGGGGACGGCCCACGGATCTCCGTACGCTGGCCAGCAGGCTGGACCGGCTCCGGTGATGGAATGCCCGGAATGCCGGCTGCGGACCACGAACCGCACCTACTGCACGCGCTGCAACGAGCGGCTGGTGCCCGCCGCCCATCTCCCGCCGCACCGCTTTCCCAGCACGCCGGTGGACTACGCCGGGTTCGGGGCGCGGTTTTCCGCGGGGCTGATCGACGTCGTGGTGCTCCTCCCCCTCCTCGCTTTGACCACCTGGATCGAGACGCGCTCGCCGGCGAGCGCGGCCCTGGGCGCGGTGCTCTCCATCTTCCTGTTCGGCGGCTACCAGGTGGGGCTGGTGGCGCTGCGCGGGCAGACGGTGGGGAAGAGGGTGATGGACATCCAGGTGCGCAGGGCCGACGGCTCGGCGGTCGGATTCGGGGAGGCGTTCATGCGCTACCTTCCGTTCCTTGTGCAGCTGGTGGTCGGGTCGCTGGGGCAGATCGTTGCCGCGTCCGCGCTCACGCAGGCCGACTTCGACCTGGCGGGCGGGCTCATGGGCCGCTCGGGGATGCTCAGCGGGGCCGGTCCCGGGTGGGCGGTGGCGGTGAACACGCTGATGACGTTTTTCGTGCTCGCCGACGTCATCGTCTTCTTCGCCAACCGCCGCCACCGCGCGCTGCACGACGTCATCGCCGGCACCGTCGTCGTGCACGTGTGACGTTGCTTCGAGGGAGAGAGATGCGATCGCCGGATGATGGCAATCCAGTGATCACGTCATCTCCCGACGGAGCGCCGGCCGGATCCCGCGGGGCGATCCCGCTCGGAACGTGAGGCTGTCGCATCCCGCACGGGCCAATTAGTTTCGGTGCGCGATGCATCCTTCCGGCCGGTCTCTTCCGCATCTTCCATCCCACCTTTTTCTCCCGATCCAACCATGGCGCTCATCTCCTGTCCCGCCTGCACGGGCAAGCTCTCCAGCTCCGCCCCGTCGTGCCCGCACTGCGGCCATCCCGGCCCCTTCGCCGAGGTCCCCGCGCCGTCGTGGAGCGAAACGCCCGCGTACTCGTCTCCCGCGCAGCCGTCCGCGCGCTACGAGAACGCGGCCGCCGGCGGCGGATACGGGCCTCCCGAAGCGTCCGCGTTTGCGCCCGCCGCGTACGCCCCCGCGCCCGCGGCGCCGCAAGAGCTGGAGTGCCCGCTCTGCCGGGTGCGCCACGTGAACCGCACCTTCTGCCCGCGCTGCGAGGAGCGGCTGGTGCAGCCGCGCTTCCTGGCGCCGCACCGCTTCCCGCGCGTGCCGGTGGACTACTCCACCTTCAACCAGCGGCTGGCCGCGTACCTGCTGGACGCCCTGGTGCTGCTGCCGGTGACCGCGCTGGTGTGGTGGCTGCAGACGCGCACGCCGGCGGGACTGGCGATCGGCGCCACGATCGGCCTGATCGTGCCCAACCTCTACGACATCGTCCTGACCGCCACCACCGGGCAGACGGTCGGCAAGCGGCTGGCGGAGATCCAGGTGCGCAGGGCCGACGGCGGGAAGGTGGGGTGGGGAACGGCGTTCGTGCGCCGCCTCCCGGTCCTCCTGGTCGGCTTCGTTGCGTTCCTCGGGATGCTCGTGGTGGCCGCCACGCTCACGCAGCCGGATTTCGACGGCGCCTACAGCGTGTGGGACGGCCTCAAGCTGCTCCGCGGGGCGACGCCCCTCTGGGCCCGGCTCCTGAACGTCCTGTTCGGCTTCTACAGCCTCGCCGACATCATCACCTTCTTCGCCAACAGCCGCCACCGCGCGCTGCACGACTACATCGCCGGCACGGTGGTCATCTACAAGTGACCTCGCTCGATTCACGAAGCACGATGCCCTCCTCGCAAGTCGCGGGGAGGGCATCGTGTTTCGGGAGATGGAGATGCGTCGCCCTCCGCATCACCCGATGGCGCGGCGGTGGAAGGTGCGCAGCCCGATCCCTCCGAAGCCCACGGTGAGGACGACGAGCATCGCCAGCACGGCGGGGAGCGGCATGTGGGGGACGGAGGGCGTGAGCGAGGCGCGCATCCCCTCCGAGACGTAGACCAGCGGGTTCACCAGGACGAGGTACTTCACCACCGGCACCGCGTCCAGCCCGCGCCACGGGTAGTAGGTGCAGCCGAAGAAGATCATCGGCGCCACGATCATGCTGAACATCAGCCCGATCTGCTGCGGGCTGACCGCCGTGCCCAGCAGCAGCCCCATCGACGAGAACGCCGCGGCGCCCAGCGTGGCCACCGCCAGCACCTCGCCCGCGTGCGCCAGCGTCAGGCCGGGGATGGGCCCCATGATCAGCCGCGCCACGGGGAGGACGAAGAGCGCGGAAACCAGGCCCTGCAGCACGCCCGAGACGATCTTCTCCACCGCGATCAGCCAGGTGGGCACCGGCGCCAGCAGCCGGTCCTCGATCTCCTTCGTCGCCGCGAAATCCACCACCATCGGCAGGGCGACGGCCTGGATGGCGGCCATCGCCAGGCTCACCGCCAGCACGCCGAGGAGGAGCGCGGCGGTGTAGCCACGGTTCATGAACCCCATCTTCGGCAGCAGCCAGCCGAAGACGGTGACGAACATGATGGGCTGCAGCGTGGTGCGCACCAGGAAGGCCGGCAGCTCGCGCCGGGCCACGCGCAGGTCGCGGCGCAGCAGCGCGCCGAACACGCGCAGCGGCGAAACGCGCGCGCCGCCGTCGTGCGCCGCGTCCGCGGCAGGGGCGGCGGTGCTCATGACAGCTTCCTTCCGGTCAGGGAGATGAAGAGCGTCTCGAGCGACGGGCGCGAGAGCTGGATGTCCTTCACCGCGCGCCCGCCCGCCTCGGCCGACGCGATCAGCGCGGGGATCAGCTCGCTCCCGCGCGGGCTGAACGCGCGCAGCACCGGCCCGCGCGCCTCCGCGCGGTCCACGCCGGGCACCGCCTGCGCCGCGGCGACGAGATCGGCCGCGTCGCCGTCCATCGTCAGCTCCACCAGCGTGCCGCCGGGCGCCCGGGCCCGCAGCGCGGCGGGCGTGTCCAGCGCCAGCAGCTTTCCCTGGTCGATGATGGCGATGCGGTCGCAGAGCTGGTCGGCCTCTTCCATGTAGTGCGTGGTCATGATGATGGTGCGCCCCTGCGCGTGCAGCTCGCGCAGGATCTCCCACAGCCCCAGCCGCGCCGCCGGGTCGAGGCCGACGGTGGGCTCGTCCAGGAAGACCACGCGCGGCTCGTGGATCAGCGCCCGCGCGATCATCAGCCGCTGCTGCTGGCCGCCCGAGAGCGCGTCGACCTTCGCGTTCGCCTTCTCCGCGAACCCCAGCCGCTCCATCAGCCCCATGGCCCGCGGCAGCGCGGCGGCGCGCGGGATGCCGAAGTACGAGGCGTGGAAGACCAGGTTGTCCAGCACGTTGAGCGCCTGGTCGGGGTTGGGCCGCTGCGGCACCACGCCGATCCGGCGCCGCACCTCCACCGGGTGCGCCGACACCTCCACGCCGTCGACCCGCGCCTCGCCGCCGCTGGCCCGCACGCGCGTGGTCAGGATGCCGATGGTGGTGGTCTTCCCCGCCCCGTTCGGCCCCAGCATCCCGAACATCTCGCCGCGCCCCACGCGCAGGTCCAGCCCGTCCAGCGCCATCACGCCGGGCGACGCGGGCCCTTTCGCCCTGCGCTGCCCGGGCATCTTCGGCGCGGGATACACCTTCCGCAGCCCCACCGTCTCGATCGCCGCGTCCATTCGAGAGTTCTCGGGAGAAATGGGTAAGTCGTGCAGTAACGGGAATTTACCCAGGACGTCATCCTGAGTCCCCGCGCTTCGCGGGTCAAGGATGAGATCAGTCGTGAGCGCCAATGCCGCGTAGTGAGCGGATCAGCCTCGCGCAGTTTGCGAGGCTTCCCGTCGTTGTTGCTGCGACTAAATCAGTCGCCGGTGAGGAGGCCGGCTCGACCCGCATCCCACGAAAACGCGGCGCCGAGCTTGCGCCTGCGATGGATGCCGGACACATTGCGAACACCGATTCGCATCCCCGTTCGCGAATCTAGATTCACATTTTCGGCGAGTCAAGGCTCTTGTCCGATCCGGATCGCGATAGGGCATCCGCGCCCAGCCACATCCCCCGCCAGGCGCGCAGCCGCGAAACGCTGACGCGCCTGCTGGATGCGGCCGAGGGGGTGCTGGGGGAGAGCGGGCTGGACGCGGCCACGGTGCCGGCCATCGCGCAGCGCGCCGGCCTGTCGGTGGGCGCGGTGTACCGGCGCTTCCCGGACAAGGACGCGCTGCTGCGTGCGGTTTACTTCCGCATGTTCGCCCGGATGCGCGAGCTGAACGAGGAGAAGATGGACCCCGAACAGTTCCGCGACGTGCCGCTGGAGCGGGTGCTGGGGGGAATCGTGCGGGGGATGGTGCAGCACTACCGCGGCAACCGCATGCTGATGCAGGCCATGCTGCGCTACGCCGACACGCACAGCGACGCCGAGTTCCGCCTCCGCGCCGCGGAGCTGAACGGCGCCGCGCTGGCGCACCTGGTGGCCATCGCCGCCTCCAGGCGCGACGAGATGCGCCACCCGGACCCGGAGAGCGCCGCCCGCTTCGCGCTGCTCACGGTGGGACTGGTGCTCCGCGGCGTGGTGCTGACCGACCAGGCCCCGCCCGGCTTCCTGCTGGGCGAGGACTTCAGCGTGGAGGAGGAGCTGACGCGGATGGTGCTGGGTTACCTGGGGGTGGAAGGAAGCCCGGGACCGCTCGCCGCGTCTTGAAGTCGGTGCCAAAAGTCCTGTCGAGTTAATAAGTCCTAAGTCCTAAGTCCTGAGTCCTGAGTCCTGAGTCCTAAGTAAGTAGCCGGAAGTTTTGTCGATTCGGCAGAAGCGATCCTCGCCACCCGCTGAACTCAGCGCGATCTCCTCAATCTCCGCGTCTCCGCGTGAGACCAACGATGTAGCGGTCGAGCGAGGATGTAAGTCGACAAGACTTTTGCGTACAGACTTAGACCCGCAGGGAGATTTGGGCGAGGCCACTCAGGACTTGGGACTCAGGACTCAGGACTACTTGCTTGGCCGGGCCGGCGCTCGCCCACGCGGCCCCGCCCGTCACCGCTGTCCGCCTCCGCTGCCATCACCCGCGTCTTGCGCGGATTCGCAAACGCATCGAGCCCCGAAAATCCACTCCCCGCGGACCGCGCCTCCGCCGAATCTCCGGACCCTGTCCCTCCATTCATGGGAAGGCGTCCCGCGGACGTCGGCGCGAAGGAGGGACAGAGATGCCCCGGCGGGGGTGCGGAAACGATGCCCCACCGCGTAGCAGAACCCGGGCTTCCGCCCCCACTGAACGAGGCGAAACGCGGCCGTATCGGGGCATCCGGGTGCTCCCGCGCATGGCGTGTCGCTTGCAGCCAGGCATTCCGGGCCGTTTCCCCGCCCCGCCCCACATCCGCCCGTCCAGACCGGTTCCCATCCCCCCTTGCACCGATGGGTCATCATGGAAGGCGAATCCCCCCGCTACTACGAGCGCGAGCCCGAGACGCTCCGCCGCCCCGAGAACACGATGGTGCGAGCCTCGATCCTGGGCGGGCTCGTCGGCGCCATCGCCATCGTCCTGGGCCTGATGGCCGTCGGCGTGCTGGCGGTGCACCGCCCCGGCGCCTCCAACGCCGCCCGGGTCCTGCCGCCGCCCCCGCCCGCCCCGGCGGCGATCCACGACAGCGCCACGGCGGCGCCCCCTCCGCCTCCCGCTACGGTGGCGGTGGCTCCGCTGCCCCCGCCCGCACCCGCCGCGGCGCCCGTCCCGGCGAGCGCCCCCGATGTCTACGCCACCGACACCACCGCGGCCACCGACACCACCGCGGTGGCGGCGCCGGTGGACCTGGCCTCGGCGTATCGCGAGGAGCTGCAGCAGGCGGTGCTGCGCGGCGACCAGGCCGAGGCCACCGCCATGCACGAGCTGGACGCCAGCGGGCTGGAAGACGCGTACGTGGGCGCCATGCTGCAGGCCGAGCGCCAGCGCGTAGAGCAGCTCCGCAAGCAGGGGCTGTACGAGGATTCGGAGCTCGGCGACATCGAGTGGCTCTCGTTCTGGGTGAGCCCCGACGAGACCACCGCCCAGGTGCGGGTGCGCGAGACCTGGACCACCACCTACTACAGCCTGGACGACGGCCACTGCGTTTCGCGCGTTCCGGAGCACGCGGTGCCCCAGACCGCGTACCTGCGGTACGTCGGCTCCGCGTGGAAGGTGGAGAGCGTGAGCTTCGAGACTGCCGCGCCGCGCGCGGTCGCCTGCTGAGCCCGACCCTTCTCACTGTCACCCGAACCCCGAAGGAGAGCAGAATGGCGTACGACGTCGTCGCGACCGGGAAGACCCCCGCGCTCATCGTATACCTGCTCGACATCAGCGGGTCGATGTCCGAGCCGCTGGACGGCGCGCCGAAGATCGAGCACGTGAACCGGGCGATCGAGCAGGTTCTGGTGAGGATGGTGCAGCGCTCCACCAAGGGCGGCGTCATCTCCCCGCGCTACCGCCTGGCCATGATCGCCTACAGCGACACCCCCGAGGACATCCTGGGCGGCGTGCGCACCATCGCCGACGTGGCTCAGCTGGGCACCCCCACGCTTTCGGTGTCGCGCACCACCGACACCCACGCCGCGTTCATGACCGCGCGCGAGATCCTGCGCCGCGAGCTGGCGCAGAGCGCGGAGAGCGAGCGCCGCCCCGCGCCCATGGTGTGCCACATCACCGACGGCCAGTGCACCGGCTCCGACCCCGCGCCGGTGGCGCAGGAGATCATGCGCATGTCCACCCCCGACGGGCCGGTGCTGGTGGAGAACATCTACGTGGGCCCGGGGCTGACCGTGTCGCCCATCGGCGACGCGGGCGAGTGGCCCGGAGTGATGAGCGAGGGGGAGCTGGCCGACCCCTACGCCCGCAAGCTCTTCCACATGTCGTCGCCGCTTCCCGAAAGCTACGCCCGCGTGATCAACGAGTCGGCCGGGTACGCGCTGCGCCCGGGCGCCCGGATGCTCATCCCCAGCAGCAGCGGCGACCTGATCGAGCTGGCCTTCGCGATGTCGGGCGCGACCCCCACCGCCTGACCGGCGCCCCGGGCCATGTCCCGCTTCGCCCCGGCCGCCGGCGACGAGCTCGTCCTGGACGTGGACGGCGGCGCCCACCGCTTCCGCGCCATGCCGCACCCGCAGGGGTTCGGCTACGTGCACGCGGCCGAGGGCGCCAAGGCGGTGGTGTACCGGGTGCGCGAGACCGCGGGCGGGGGATACTACGCGCTGAAGGTGATGAAGCCGCGCTTCCGCGAGGCGTCGCTGCAGGCGCGCTGCGCGGCGCTCGATGCGCTGAAGCGGGTTCCGGGCATGCGGGTGTGCGAGCGGCGCTGCCTGGCTCCCGGAACCGCCCCGCGGGCGCTGGCGCGGCACGCCGACCTGGAGTACGCGGTGCTGATGCCCTGGATCGCGGGCCAGACCTGGTTCGAGGTGCTGACGGCCGCCCCGGGGCCGCCTCCGCCCGATCCCGCCGGGTCGCTGCGCCTGGCGCTGGGGCTGGCCTCGGCGCTGGCGGCGCTCGAGGCGCGCGGCGTGGGACACTGCGACCTGTCGGCGGCCAACGTGATCGTGGACACCCGCACCGGCGCGGTGGAGCTGGTGGACGTGGAGGACGTGTACGCCCCCGGCCTTTCCGCCCCCGGCGCGGTTCCCCTGGGCACCCCCGGGTACCAGCACCGCACCAGCGGCGCGGGGATGTGGCGTCCCGACGCCGACCGTTTCGCGGGCGCCGTGCTGATCTGCGAGATGCTGGCATGGCACGACGCGGCGGTGCGCGCGGCTTCGGCCGGAGAAAGCTTCTTCGCCCCCTCGGAGATGCAGGATCCCGCCTCGCCGCGGCTGGCGATCCTGCTGCGCGCCCTGCGCGCCGGAGGGGTGTCCCAGGCCTGCGAGCTGCTGGAGCGGGCCTGGGCCTCGGCCGTGCTGGGCGACTGCCCCTCGTTCCGCGAATGGGAGAGGGCGCTCCGGCCCTCGCACGCCGGCACCGTCTTCAGCGGCCGCCCCATCGTCCCCCCGCCGGAAGAGGCACGCCCGTTCTGGACCACGCTGCCTGCTCCGCGGACTGGTCCGCCGCTGGTCCGCTGGAGCCGGAGCACCCCGCGCCCCGCGCCCGCCGCCGTCGAAAGCGAGCCCGATGCAACGCCCGACGATTGAGCTGGTTTCGCGCCCCGCCGCGCGCGAGGTTCAGTACGAGGCCGGAACCGCGGAACTCCCCGACGGCCGCGCGCTGGCGCTGGCGCTGGGGTACCGCCGCGCGCACGAGTTCGACCGCGGCGACCACCCGGGGCAGGACTTCGCGGCCCTGAGAGCGGCCGGGCGGCGCGTGGTGGGTGTGGTGGCCGACGGGGTGAGCCAGTCGTTCTTCGGCGAAATCGCCGCGCGCGCGGTGGCCACGGGGCTGCTCGACTTTCTCTGGAGCCGCGCGGGCACGCCCCCCGGCCCGCGCGAGACGGTGGCCGAGCTGGAGCGGCTGGCCGCCGGCGCGCTGGCCGAAGTCGAGGCCGTGCACATCCCCGAGCACCTTCCCGAGATGCAGCGCACCGCGCTGGCGCGCCAGCGGGCCGACGCGGGATCGCAGACGGTGTTCGCCGCGCTGGTGTACGACGCGGAAACCGGCAGGGCGCGGCTCTACCAGGTGGGCGACGCGGGCGTGGTGCTGTTCGGTACCGGCGAGGCCGGAACGCCGGTGGCACCGGAACACCCCCGCGCCCGCTGGAGCACGCACTCGGCCGAGGCGCTGCGGCTGGAGGTCCGCGACTACCGGGGGGTGCAGGGCGCGGTCCTCCGCTCCGACGGCGCGCGCGAGTTCGGCGACCTGCGGGGCGACCCGTCCGCCGCCGACGCGTTCCGCGCGCGCGCCGAGGAGCTGGCTGGATACGACGACGTGTCGTTCGTGGCGGTGCAGGCGGACGGCGCACCGGCGGACGGACCGCTGTCGCTCGTCGGGGCGTCGTGCGAATCGGCGCCGCCCCGCCCACAACGCGAGGCCGAGGGCGCCGCACCGGTCCCCGCCGGGCCGCCCGGGGAGGCGGGCGTGGCGCGCGGAAAGCCGCGGACGGACGCCGCGCGCGGAGCCCCTTCCATCCCGCCCCCGATCTCCACCCCACGATCCGTACCGGCCCCGCGGGCCGGCGCGCCGCCGGTGATCGAGGTCACGCGCCGTACGGCGAGACGCGCAGGCCCGCCGCTCGTCGGCGGGGCGGCGGCCCTGGCCACGGTCGCCGTGCTGGTGGCGGGCTACACGCTGGTGAATCCGCTCCTGCATCCCCGGCCGCACCGCGCCCTGGAGCCCCGCTTCACCGCGCCGCTGGTGGACCGCCCTCCGTTCCGGGGCCTCGGTCCGGCCTGGAGGCTGGTGCCCATGCTGCCATCCGCGGACTCCAACGCGATCGCGAAGCAGCGGAAAGCGTCCGTCGACTCCGCCGCCAGGCCGCCGGCGCCGATGGTGGCACCGGCGCCGGAGGCGGGCGCGCAGAACGATCCGGGCGGGCTGCTGGGACAGGTGGGCCAGCCCCAGCCGCTGCCGGGCCAACCCTCCGCGGGCCCGGCCGGGCCGGGCACCCCCGGAGTGGGCGGGACCCCCCGGACCGGAGGGAACGGCCCGGCGGGGCAGCACCTCCCGCGCGAGACGGCGTCCGGCGGCAGCCCCGCGCCGATCCGACCGGTCATGCCCGGGGAAAACCCGCGGGCAGGCGGCGGATCGCGCGAAAACGCCGCGGGGCCCGTGCAACGGCCGGTCGGGACCGTCCCATCGCCGGCCCCACCCGCCACCCCGCCTCCCGGCGTCCCCACCGGGCGCGGCGACTCCACGGCCCGCGCCAAGCCCGCGAAGCGGCATCCGCCGAACGCGACGATGCCCGACACCCCAGCCGCTCGCCGCGGGCCCCCCGCGGCCGCGGCCTGACGGCCGCCCGGTCCGGCACAGCACGACCCCAGCATTGCAGGAGGCCAGAATGCCGAGCCAGTTCAGACCCGCCCCGCAGGACGTCATCGACCTCTTCGGCGAGCCGTGGACGGTCCAGCCGCATCCCGCCGTCGCGATCAAGGCCGCCTATGCCCAGGAAGGCGGCCGCGCGCTGGTCTACCAGCTTCGCGACACCCGCGGGCGGCCCATGGCACTGAAGGTGTTCAAGTCGCGTTTCCGCGAGCCGTCGCTGGCCGAATCGGGATCGCGGCTGGCGTGGCTGCAGCCGCTGGAGGGGCTGACCGCCGCGAAGCGGCAGGTGGTGCTTCCGTCGGAGGCGGCGGTCCGCCGCTTTCCCGACCTGGAGTACGCGCTCATGATGCCGTGGCTGGAAGGGGCGACGTGGCAGGAAACGCTGGTGCAGGCCAACCAGCACGGGGCCACCCTCCCGTTCGCCGGCGCAGTGCACCTCTGCGAGGCCTTCCTGCGCGTGATGGCGCAGCTGGAGGGGCGGGGCGTCGCCCATACCGACATCGCCTGCGGCAACGTGGTCGTTCACGTCGACAGCCCGGCCGTCCAGCTCCTGGACCTCGAGGACATGTACCTTCCCGGCTCGCCCGCGCCCGGGCCGAAGCGGGCCGGTTCTCCGGACTACCGGCACCGGGCCCGGCAGTCGGTGTTCTGCGCGGAGGGAGACCGGTTCGCGACCGCGCTGCTGGCGGCCGAGATCCTGCTGCTGGCCGAGCCCACCTTCACCCCGCTGGCCAGCGACACCGGGATGTTCGGCAGCCCGGACGACGGCTCCGCCGACCAGCGGTACGCCGAGACGCGCCCGTGGCTGGCGCACGCCGCGCCGGAGTTCGCCGAGGTCTTCGCGCGTGCCTGGTCCGCCCCGTCGCTGCAGGAGTGCCCGACCGTGTCCGATCTGCACAACGCCGTCGTCCCGCTGGCGAAACGCACCGGGCCCGTCGCTCCTCCGCCGGACAACGAGCACGTCATCTGGCGGAAGCCGGGAACCGGCCATCGGTCCGAGCCGGGACGGCGGACTGGGCCCTCTCCAACGCCGCCACCTCAGGGCAACGGGTCCGTGATCTGGAGCGCCGTCGGGCAGCCGCCCGCCCAGCCAACGCCGCTTTCTCCGCCGGCGCGGCCGCGCCCCGCGATCCCGATATGGACGATCATCGTGGCCGCCCTGATCCTGGCGGTGCTGCTGTTCCTCGTGATCTAGTCAGATCATACCCGCTCAAGGTTATCCGGCGCCGGGAGAAGACTCGGGGCGTCCAGACCCCGGCGCTTAGTTCCAGGCATTCGTTCAGGCAAGAGCCTCATCATAATCTCACGCAGAGACGGAGAGCCGCAGAGAAAAAGCGTTTTTCTCTGCGGCTCTGCGTCTCTGCGTGCAACAAGCTTTTGCGGATCAGGCGACAGAGCGTTCGATGCGGTCGAGCGCCTCATCGAGCGGAATCGCCGCGCCCGGATTCTGCCGGTACGCATCCGAACGGCTGCGGAGTAGCGTCCGCTCCGCAACCGTGAGCCGGGGCTCCGGAGCGGGCCCGTTCGCGATCTCCCCTCGACCGTCTTCCATCATCCCCCCACCTGCGAGAGCGCCGCGAGGCCGCCGCTGCCCTCGTCGCTGCCCTGCACCAGCCAGTGGCGCTCGGGCTTGATGCGCAGCGTCTGGCGCACCAGCGGCTCGATGGGGTCGCCGCGGCGGAGCGGGTCGCGGAGGTTGGTCTGGATGGAGCCGAAGAGGCAGGGCCGCAGCTGCCCGTCGGCCGTCAGGCGCATGCGGTTGCAGGTGCCGCAGTAGTTGTGGCTCATCGGCGTGATGACGCCCACCGTGCCGCGCGCGCCGGGGAAGGCGAAGTAGCGCGCCGGCCCGTTCCCCGGCGGCCCGGCCACCGGCTCCAGCGCGCCGACTCGCGCGACGCTTTCCAGCATCTCGTCCGCGGAGACGAACTCGTCGCGCGAGACGTCCAGGTTGTCGCCGGTGGGCATCACCTCGATGAAGCGCACGTGCCACGGCCGTTCGCGGGTGACGGCCGCGAAGTCCGCCACCTCGTCGTCGTTGCGGCCGCGCATGACCACGCAGTTGATCTTGATCGGCGCGAAGCCGGCGCGCTCGGCGGCGTCCAGGCCGCGGAAGATGGCCTCCGCGCTCCCCGCGCGCCGGGCAATGGCGTCGATGCGCTCCGGCCGCAGCGAGTCCAGCGACACGTTCAGCCGGTCCACCCCCGCCGCGCGCAGCTCGTCCGCCAGGTCGCCCAGCAGCACGGCGTTGGTGGAGAGCGCCACGTCGGCGATGCCATCGACCGCGCGGATCTTGCGGACCAGCGTGGGCAGGTCGCGGCGCACCAGCGGCTCGCCGCCGGTGATGCGCACCCGGCTGAGCCCCATCCCCGCCATCACCCGCACCACCTCGGCGATCTCCTCGTACGAGAGCAGCTGGTCGCGCCGCAGCCACGGCAGCCCCTCCTCCGGCATGCAGTACACGCAGCGGAGGTTGCACTTGTCGGTCACGGAGATGCGCAGGTACTCGATGCGCCGCCCGAAGCCGTCGTGCATGGGCCCGCTCTCGGGCACCGGCCGCTCCGCCACCACCGGCAGCGCGCCGCCCAGCTGCACCAGCCCGCTCACAGCGCCCTCCCGCCCAGTTCAGGCTCGGCCTCCGCCCCGGGTATGAAGCCGGGGACCCAGTCCGAGTCGCCGTCGGCGTACCCCTCGCGCTTCCAGACGGGAACGCGGCGCTTCAGCTCCTCGATCACGTAGCGGCTGGCCTCGTACGCCTCGCCGCGGTGCGGGGCGGCCACGCAGATGGCCACGCTCGCCTCGCCGACCTCCAGCCGCCCCACGCGGTGCACCACGCGCACGCCGCCCACGCCGAAGCGCGCCACGGCCTCGTCGGCGATGCGCTGCATCATCCGCTCGGCCATCTCGGCGTAGGCGTGGTACTCCAGGTGGCTCACCGGACGGCCGTCGTTCTCGTTGCGCACCACGCCCCAGAACAGCAGCGCCGCGCCGTCTTCGGGCGACACGGAGTCGGCCAGGAGGCGCGCGGCGTCGATCGGCTGGTCGGTGACGGCGGCGTACGCGGCGGGCACGCTCACCCCCCCGCCACGGGCGGGATGAACGCCACCTCGTCGCCCTCGCGGAGCCGCGTGTGCGCCGGCGCGTAGTCCATGTTCACGGCCACGACGGGCGATGCGGGGAGCTTCGCCAGCCCCTGCCCGTCGGCGCGGAGCCGCGTGACGAGGTCGGCCACGCTCGCGCCCTCCGGCAGCTCGACGGCCAGTTCGTCGGCCCCGGCGAAGTCACGGTACTGCGCGAAGAAGAGCGAGCGGACGATCATGGGCCTGCGGCGCGGGTTGGGGACGGGTGACGGGAAGACGATAACGCAGGGGAGGTTACCCCGCCATCGGCGCGCGGTTCGGGCGGGGCGGATGCGGCGGTGCGAACGAACCGGCCGGACCTCACCGAGGGGGTGAGTTGTGGGCGCGCGGGGGCGCGTCGGGCGGGGATGAAATGCTGCTCGTTTGCATAGTCTGAAACGTGCCGCACCCGGCTGACTTCAGCGGCAGCCGGGCGCGGCACGGGTCCGAACCTGGTGCGCGCCCGCCTCCGCCGCCTGGGGCCGGTGCTGCGCGGCCCGCGCCACACCGCCCTGGCGGCGGAAGCCGCGGAGCTGGAGCAGACGCTGCGGGCGGCGCGCCATCGGGCTTCGTTCCTGGACCAGGCCGGCGAGCTGGCGCACACGCCCGACCGGCTGACGATGGTGCTGCTCAAGCGCGACCCCTACCGCGCCGCGCTCGCCGGCCTGCTGGAGCTGCACCGGCGCGTCGCCGTGCAGCTGCAGGCGCCGGAGATGGAGGCGCCGCTGGAGAACCTCCCCGCGCTCTACCAGCTCTGGGGCACGCTGCACGTGGCCGACGCGCTGCTGGACGCCGCGGCCGGGCACGGATGGCGGGTGAGCGAACAGCGGCTGGTGCAGCGTACGCGAGACGGGCTGTTCGTGCAGGCGCTGCCCGGCAACCAGGCGGCCGTGACCCTGTTGCACGAGGCCACCGGCGGCGAGGTGAAGCTGATCCCCGAGCGCACCTATGGCGCGGGGGGAGAACTGCGCTCGTTCACCTACCGGCAGATCCCGGACGTGGCGGTGGAGCTGCGGGTGCCCGGGGCAAGTCCGCGGGTGTGGCTCTTCGACCCCAAGTACAAGCTGGACGGCGAGCCGCTGGATGCCGAGGGTGGCACGAAGCCCCTGAAGGTCGACATCGACAAGATGCACGCCTACCGCGACGCGATCCGAACGCCCGAAGGCAACCGGGTCGTCCGGTGCGCGGCGATCCTCTACCCCGGACCTCCGGTGCGCTACAACGGCGGAATCGAGGCGATCTCCGCGGTTCCGGAGCACGATGCCTCCATTCGGGAAAGGCTGCACGCCATCCTGTCCAGTGCGCTCTCTAATCCGGAATCCGGGGTGGGGTCGCGCGCGGCCTGAGTGCGCCGGGATTTCGGAAGCCTGCAGCTCACGGTCGAGCGGCTGCGGATTCCATTGCGATCTCGATTTCCTCACACATCCCGCATCCATCTCCACCTCCGCTCTACTCGCGAGCCCTTGCCTCGCTCCGTCGGTGCCGATGCGGCCGAGCGCCTATACCGCGTGCCCGCGCACAAGCGGCTCCTCGTCGTTCAGCGCGACCGCGAGCGCGGGGACGGACTTCGGCGCGCCCCGGTTGCCGAGCAACGGCGACGTTGCGCAGGAGCCCGCGGTGATTTGTCCGCTTGATCGGCGGGGCCTTCGCGCGCGAGGAACGACGCCTCGTTCGTCGGTTGGGCGGACGCTTCCACGAACAGACCTTCTGACAGATGTATCCAATCCATCCATCCATTCAGCCATCACTCCAATCGTTTACTCTCGGGCTACCGGACCACACGGGGAGTACGGCGTACTCGCAGAACAACCGTTTGAAGGCGCTTGAAAAGCCCGATCACCGGCTTAACAGCGAGAGAGGGCAGGCCACGCGCGCAGGATCGCCGGAATCTGTCGAGCTCCGCAGGCCGGCGAACTCACTGCACGGCGGCACGTTGCCAAAAAAATAACCCCCCAAATCGTGATGACGCGCACGGGAGGTTGTGTCCTTCCGATAAACCGTTGACTCTGCTGGTGTAACGTGAGACAATTCCCAAGAGGCGGGCGGCGCGCGATTCCCCCAACCAGGCGCCCCACCTTTGCGCTGGGATCTGCGGTTTCTTCCCTCTCCATCATTGCCATCTCCTTCACGTTCCCGCATCCGTGACGCACACATGTCTCAGCCCTCATTACGGCGCTCGCCGCGCCCACTGCTGAAATGCTGGCCCCTTCTGCTGCTGGGCGGCGCCACCGTCCTTGGAGTGATGGTGGCCGGCACCCGCCGTGGGTTCTCGCACGTCACGGTTGTGAGCAAGCTCGTGGCTTCGCGGCCCGCCCGCGTTCTCTCGCCGCGTTTCTCCATCCCGGTCGAATACCACCCGTGCTCCGTCCTTCGGCCTCGGACGGGTGAAACGGTGCCCCGGGAATCGTGCGGAGCCGACGCCGGCCGACTGGATGGCTTCGAGGCGCTGGCCGATGCGGGGGAAAGCTCCGATCCGGATTCGCTTCAGGCATCGGCGCTGCTGGCGATCGTCGGCGATGACGACACGGAGCAGGCGGCCAGCGCGGCGATCACCCGGCTGTCCAGGGCGCTGCGGCTCTCGCGCCGGCGGGTGCCGCTGCTGGTCGACCTGTCGGCCGCGCACCTCGTCCGCGCCCAGCGCACCCAGAATCCGCGCGACCTGCTGGAAGGGTTGAACTACGCACTCGAGGCAGTCGCCACCGAGCCCCACAACCCGGCCGCGCGGTTCAACACCGCTCTCGCGCTGCAAACGCTGGGACTGGATGAGCAGGCCAAGATCGCCTGGACAGACTACCTGCGCAGCGACTCGACGAGCAGGTGGGCCGAAGAGGCGCGGGAGCGGCGCAGCTTGCTTCGCCATCCCCCGATGACCGAAGAGCCGCCCCAGCCCGGAGCTCCCGAAGCGGAGGTGCGCGCGTTCGCCGGGGCGAATCCGCAGGAGGCGCGGCTGTACGGCTGGGATTCGGTGCTGGGTGACTGGGGGAGCGCGCACGAGGCCGGGAACCCGGCCCGGACCGCGGAGTTGCTGCAGCTCGCGGAACAACTGGGCGGCGCGTTGGAAGCGCGCGGTGGAGATGCCTCGCTCGCGGACGCGGTCCGAGCGATTCGGGCGGTCAGGGACGATCCAGCAGCGACTCGCCTGTTAGCCCGCGCGCACCGCGCTTACGCGGCAGGTCAAGTGCTGAATGAAAGCGGGGAGCACGCCGCCGCCCGAGACTCCTTCGCCCGCGCGGCGCGTGCGGCACCGTTCTCTCCAGTTCTGACGCGCTCGGCGGAAGTCTTTGGCGCCGCGACACTCATTTTCGACGGGCAGTTCGCCGAAGCGGATTCAAGGCTCCAAGCCGTGCTGCTCCGGATCGATTCGCTACGGAACCCGGCGCTGGTCGCGCGTGCACTCTGGATCAGAGGTTCCGGGCTGCTTCGCAACGGCCATCCCGCGGAAGCCCGCGCTGCGTACCAAGCCGCAGCCCGGCTGTTCGAACGTGCGGGTGAAACCGAGTACACAGCGGCACAGTGGCAGATGGAAGGGGAAGCGGCCTACGCTCAACGAGACACGTTGGCCGCGTACCGTTTGATGCACCGCGGGCTGATGTCGCTGCGTGAGCATCGTTCATCCGTTCGGCTCCACAACACGCTTCTGGTGCTTGCGAACTGCGCGACGGTCGATCAGATGCCACGGGCGGCCTTGGTCGTTCAGGATGAAGACGTCTCCGTGGCCCTGCGCGAGAAGCGGGTGCGCCACCTGGTGGAGGCGCTGCTTGGCAGGGCTCGTACCCGGTGGGCCAGAGGTCGACAGGAGGAAGCGTCAGAGGATTTGTATCGCGCCGATTCGCTCGTCAGGACAATTCGCGCCTCGAGACCTCGCAAGTGGCTCACGAGGACAGTCGGTTACTCGCGGGCACTTGTAGCCCCCGACACAGCATCGGTGGCGGACCTGGACTCCGCTGTGGCCTTTTTCACCAAAGACGGCAACTCGGCGTGGCTTCTCCCCGCACTCCTCCAGCGGGCCGACGTGCGGCTCGCGCGGCGGGAGCTCTCGTCCGCAACTGCCGACCTGAACGCCGCCACCACCCGCATTCACGGGCTATCCCAGAGCCTTGGGGACGCCTCGTTACGTGTGGCGGTGATGGAGCAGGCGCGCAGCCGGTTCGACCAGCTGGTGATGCTTCACCTCCACGCCGGCGACACCATCGCCGCGCTGCAGGCGGTCGAGCGCGGCCGCGTCTCGTTCGCGCCCGGATACGGGGCTTCCGCGCTGGGTACCGGCCTGCCTGCGGCACCCCCCGGGCAGGTGGCGGTGGAGTACGCCCTGATCGGCGACACGCTGCTCACGTGGACATTGCGCGGAACCGACGTGCGCCTGCTGCGTCGGACCGTCAGCCGCGGCAACGTCCTCACGATGATCGAACGGAGCGTCGCCGCGCTGGAGTCGCCGGCCCGGGCGGCGTTCGCCCGCCCGGACCTCGCCCGGCTTTACGAGCTGCTGGTGCGGCCGGTCGAAAACCGCCTCGGCCGGGCCGAGACGCCGCTGGTGATCCTCGTGGACGGCGAGATCGCCGGCGTGCCCTTCGACGTCCTGCTGGACGCCAGACGGGCCCGCTATCTGGTGCAAGATCACCCGCTGCGCTTCGCCGCCACCCTGGCCGAAGCAGCCCGGTCCGCACCCCCAGCCGACCGGTCGGCCCCTGCGCTGCTCGTGGCCGACCCTGCGTTCGACCCGACGCAGTATCCCACGCTCGACAGACTTCGTGGCGCGCGGGCGGAGGTCGACTCGCTTCGCATGATGTACAGGGCGAGCGTGGTGCTCCAGGGCCCCGCCGCTACGCGCGACGCCCTGCGCGACCGCGCACCGGGAGCCAGCGTCATTCACTACGCCGGCCATGCGGTGTTCGACGATGCCCGGCCGGAGCAGTCGGCCCTGGTGCTCGCGGGGTCGGGCACCACCGGGCGCCTCACGGCGGAAGCCGTGAACGCGCTCCAGCTCCGCGGCGTGCGCCTGGTTGTGCTCGCGGCGTGCCGGACGGTGCGCTCGCGCGAGGGGCGCTCGGGCGGGCTGGCGGGATTTTCCGGTGCGTTGCTGGCGGCGGGCGCGGGCGGGGTGGTGGGAAGGCTGTGGGAGGCCGACGACCGGCTGACGCAGCCATTGATGCTGGCGTTCCATCGCGCCTACCGCCGCTCGGCCGACCCAGCCGCGGCGTTGCGCGAGGCCCAGCTGGAGTTGCTCCGCTCGAACGACCCCGCGCGGCACTCCCCCGCGGCGTGGGCCGGATTCCGCTACATCGGGAGCTGAGTGTGAAACGACTCCCGTACGCCCACCGCGGCGCGTCCGGGAGCTCGCGGCGATCCGCGGCTTCGGCTCACTCGCTCGCGAGCTCGCGGGCCAACGCGTCGATCGCGGGTGCGAGCGCCTCCCATCGCAGGGGATCGGCCGCCAGCAGAAGCCGCACCTGCTGCACCGCCGCGTGGGCCGGCGGATCCGCTGCGGTCAGCCGCCCGGCCTGGTCGAGCATCCGGCGCGTCTCGCCGCCGCGGAAGAAGCCGGCGTCCTGCCACGCGGCGGCCAGCCCCGCAGCCTCGGTCCAGGCGCCCAGCCGTAGCGCGTCCCGGTCCAGCCGCTTTGCGATCCGCTCCGTGGCCTCGCCGATCAGCGGCCGCAGCCGCTCCGGGCTCCCCGCCGCGCCGTCGGCGATCCTGCGGAGCGCGCCGCTGCGTCCTCCCTGTGGATCGAAACGGCCGGCGAGCTGGATCGCGAGCACCCGCGTTGCCGCGGCGTCGCGCGCCTGCACTGCCACGGCGAGGTCCACCAGCATCGCGCCGGCACGTGCGGATCTCGCCAACCGCTCGCCGGGTGACGTGGCGCCGCCCCGGTCGTCTCCGCGCACGGACGTCCACGGCCGCCGCTCGGTCCACCCCGCGGGCAGCCCCTCGGCGCCGTGCGCCAGCCGCGTGACGAGGCGCACCGGCTCGCCGGCGACGGAGGCGCGGGTGCGCAGCGCACGTCCGGTGATCAGCGCGATGCCCACCACCGCCGCCGCAGCAGCCATCCACCGGAGGACCGGCGCGCGCGTCGGACGGACCTTGTGATCGGGCTCGGGCCGCGAGGTGCGGCGCGTGTCCAGGGGGATCACGCCCTCCGCCACGACCCTGTCCACAGACTCCAGACCTGACGCGGCTGCAGACGCCTGCCCCGGTGCGCCGGCGCCCGCCTCTTCCAGCTGGCGCAGGATGGCCGCGGTGCCGGCGAGGACCGCGCGGTCCTCGTCGCTCCCGGTCAGGTGGGCCAGCATCTCTTTTCGGCTGCGAACGTCCATCCGGCCATCCAGGAAGGCGGCCAGCCGCTCGTCGTCGCTCCCGTGATCGCTCACCGGCAACCTCCCGCCAGGGACTCTCGGCGCCCGCGATTTCGCTCGCTCATGGTGCGTCAAGCTCGTAAAGGAGGCCCCGCACGTCGTCTCCGCCCAACCCTGCGCTTTCCAGGACCGCGCGCAACCGGACGCGCAGGCGCTCGACGCGCCGGTACAGCGGTTTCTGCTCCAGGCGCAGGGCACGGGCCACGTCGGCCAGGGTGTGCCCCTCGGCAAAGTGCAGTTGCACGATCAGCTGCTCCTCCAGTTCCAACTGCTCCATGGCCGTCCCGAGCGCACCCAGCATCTCCGCGCGCCGACCCTCGGCCTCGGCCTCGATCACCCGCTCGTCCGCACGCGAGGCGCCGGGCGCGCCATCCAGCCCCGTAGCCGGCTCTCCCACGACGGGGCGCAGCGGCGCACGCTCGGGCAGCTGATCGAGCAGGCGCGCGAGCTCGGCGTCCGAGAGCGTGGTGCGGCCCGCGGTGCGCAGCTTCTCCCCCGCCTGCTGCAGGGTGTAGCCGTCGCGGCGCACCAGCGTCTCGACGTCCGCCGCGGGCGCGCCCAGCCGCTCCGCCGCCGCCGAAATACGCCAGCGGCCCCGCTGCGCGCGATTGAAGTTGACGAAGTGCCGGACGACCACGGACGCCAGGTACGTCTTGATCTCGGAATCGCCGCGGAAGCGGCGCACCACGGCGTAGTCGTCCTCCACCAGCTTCATCCGCACCCAGGCAGCGAAGTCTTCGGCGTCGGCGCCCCAGACGCCATGATTGCTGCAGGCAATGGAGGCGACCTTGTCGACCCAGTCGAGGTGCTTCAGGAAGAGCGCCTCGGCGGCCTCGCGGTCAAGCATCTGCAGCCGCCCGCAAAACGTTGGATCGCGCGGCACGCCAGACGGGAGAGCACTCCAGAGGACGGCGGACGGGAATCGCGGAAGGCCCGTCCGACGAATGTGCCGCACCCGGACGACGGCCGGGGTCCGCGTCCCGCGGAATGGAAAGACCACCCTCAGACAAGGCTGCAAAGACGATGGCCTTCACCCTTCGGATCACGTTCTCGGGACTTTGCCTCTTCGTGCCCGAGCCCGCCAGCGGCGGAAACACCGGCCGGATGCACGTGCTGATGCCGGGGATGTTCGGCGACCACTGCGGGGCAGACCGGCACGTGGCGGCACTGGCGTTCGACACGGGGCACCTGGCGGCAGCGGGTACGCCCACCGGCATCACCGCCATGGCCCCGCTTTCGGGCCGGCAGGTGACACCCGTGGCCGGCGACGAAGCCGACCTCGCCTTGTGCAGCCACATCGTGGACCTGCGCGAGATCACGCAACGCGCGGTGGACCCCGACCACCTGGGCTCCGACACGGGGAAAAAGCTGACGGCACGCATGACGCTGGGCGCCGGGCGGATCACGCGAGTGTCGCCGGGGGTGTGCTGGGAGTGGCGCCCCGGCGAGTTCCGCCCGATCGCGCACCGGGTGGAGTGGGAGATCTCCGACGTGGAGGGCGAGCAGCTCACGCTGGTGTCTGAACCCATCGGCGGAGGCGGCGAGCAGAAGGCGCTGGGAACCTTGTTCCCCATGAACGGCCGGGTGAACTTGGTCATGTATCACGAGACCACGCAAGACCTGCCGCCGGAGCCGCTCCCCGTCGCCCGCCAGCCGGTTCCCGCGCCGGGCTTCACCCCACACCACTTCTCCGCCTACTACACCCTTTTCGGCGGGCCCGTCCCCACCGTGCTCCCCCGGTACTGGGGAAAGCTGGCTGACTGCCCGCCGCTCGCCAACCCGTGCGAGGCCATTCCCCCCGACATGGGCGGGATGCCGTACACCTGCCTGGTCGCCGGCGTCAGCGGCGGGGGGGGCGGCTGATCCAGGCTCGATCCGGTGCCGCCGTGTCTGCGGCGGCCCGCCCCCACGCCCGGAGACCGGCCATGGCACGCGGTACCTCGATCCACATCGGAGTGAACCATCCGGCCTCGACCAGCGAGTGCCCGCTGTCACTGAGCGAAGAGAATGCGTGGAAGATGGCGGAGCTCGCACACCAGGCGGGCTACGGCGCCATCCACGTGCTGCGCGGCGCCGACGCCACCCGGAACGCGGTCGGCGGCCTTCTCTCCGCCGCCGCGCGGGCGCTGGAGCCCGGCCACACCCTTTTCGTCTCCTTCTCGGGCCATGGCTCGCACGTGCCCGACGCGGACGGCGACGAGCGGGACGGGTGGGACGAGACGTGGTGCCTGCACGACGCCGACCTGATCGACGACGAGCTTGCGGCGATCTGGAGGGTGGCGGCGCCCGGAACGCGCGTGCTGGTCGTGAGCGAGAGCTGCTTCGGCGGTGGGATGGGCCGCTACGGCGACGTGATGGCCCGGTATCCCAACCTGTCGCCCGCCCTGGACCGGCCCGTCTACCGCTCCGCCGAACCGGTGCTGCGGGGGGTGAAGCAGTTCGCGCAGCCGGTGGCGTCGTGCATCTCGCGCGCGCCCTCTCACGACGACGGGATCAGGGCCAGCGTGCTGATGATGACGGGCGCAGCCGAAGGGCAGAGGGCGCGGGAGGGACTTTACACCCGCCACCTGCTGGAGCTCTGGAAGGGCGGAGCGTTCCGCGACAGCTTCTGCGCGCTGCACGGGCGTCTGTGCGAATGCGTGCGGTACGAGAACCCGCAGCAGGAGCCGCAGATCATGATGCTGGGAACGCCCGACCCCGACTTCCCGCTGGAGATGGCGTTTCACCTGGACCGTCCGGTGATGCGCGGAGGGTGGCGGGACTGACCGGAGCCGCGCTCCCGACACCAGACGAACGACACGCGCAGCAGCGCTCTTAAAGCCAATCTGGGAGGAAAGATGCGCATGATGGACAAGATCAAGGTGCTGTTCCTGGCGTCGGACCCGTTCCGCGACCGGGCGCCGCTGCGGCTCGACGAGGAGGTGCGCGCCATGGACCATGCCATCCGGAAGGGAAGCGCACGCGACCGGGTGGAGCTGGTGGCGTGCTTCGCCACGCGCAGGCGCGACCTGCAGGACGCGCTGCTGCGGCACGACCCGCAGATCGTGCACTTCGCCGGCCACGGCGGAGGCACCGGCGTGCTCTACCTGGGCGACGAGCACGGCCGGCCGCGCCCGGTGGGAAAGGAGGCGCTGGCGAAGCTGTTCGGCATCCTGCGCGAGTGTATCCGCGTGGTGTTCCTGAACGGGTGCGACACCCTGCCCATCGTCGAGGCGCTGGGCGAGGTGGTGGACTACGCCATCGGGATGAACCGGCCCCTCACCGATCCGTCGGCGGTCGTCTTCGCGCAGGCCTTCTACGGCGCGCTGGCGATGGGGCAGACGGTGCAGGCATCGTTCGAGCTCGCCATCAGCCAGCTCGAGCTCGAAGGGAACGTCGAGGCCGCCATCCCCGTGCTGCGCGTCCGCCCCGGCGTGGACCCGGCGGTGCCCCTCGTCACGCCGCCGGCCGAAGCCCGCTTGCCGGACGGCGGGAGCGCGCAGCCGGCCGATGCCCGCCAGGTGAACGTCTTCGAAACGTTCCGCGGAGACGACGCGCTCTTCGAAGTCGCTCCCGGCTCCGGGAACGAGAAGCAGGAAAACCGCTTCGGCAACGCCTCCGGAAACCGCTTCACCTTCCGGGCCGGCGGGTCCCGCTGATCTGCGTCCATCCGTCTCCGCGTATCACCCGACCATGACCACCAACCACGGCCTCCTCGGCCTGCTCTGGCAGCAGAACACGGGCATCGGCCGCCTGATCCTGCTGATGCTCTTCGCCCTTGGCGGCACCGCGGCGGCCGCGGCGCTGCGGCACCTGCACCGCTACCGCAGCGTGGAGCGGCACGCGCTGGACAGCGTACGCGCGAAGCTGCGCGGGATCCGGGATCGCGAAGAGGCCGGGGAGCCGGAGGGAAGCCGCCCCGCCGCGCCGGCGCCGGTAGACCTGGCCGAGCTGCGCGAGAACGTGCCGCCCGGCACCCTGATCGGCGACCGCCTGGCCGCCCTCGCGCGAATGAAGCAGGCACGGGTGAAGGTGAACGTCGAGGCGCTGCAGCAGATCACCCTGCTGCGCGAGAACGCCAGTCCGGGACTCGCGTTTCCCGCCTACGCGGTGGACCTGGCGATGATGCTGGGGATGCTGGGCACCTTCGTGGGGCTGTGCCTGATGCTGCTGCAGATGCAGGGGGTGCTCCCCAGCGCCTCCGGCGTGCCGGCGGCGGGCGGGTTCGCCGAGGCGGCCCAGAGCCTGGGCGGCATTATCGCCAGCAAGAAGACGGCGTTCGTCACCACGCTGGTAGGGCTCTCGTGCGCCATCGCCGTCTCGTTCCTGAACTTTCTCCTCGCCCGCGCGCAGTCGGCGTGCTACGACGCGCTGGAGCGGTTCACCACCGAGGAGCTGCTCCCCGCCACCGTGGCCACGGTGGAGGACGAGACAGCGATGGAAAAGCTGTCGCTGCAGCTGAGCGACACCTTCGCCAGCCTGGGCAGCCTGTCGGAGCACCAGGCCGGCAACCTGGAGCGGCTGCAGGAGATGCAGGACGCGTTCGGCGCCATCGTCGGCAGCATCCGCGCGATCACGCAGCAGTCCGCGCGCGGACCCGCGGAGGAGGCGGCGGGCGCGCTCACCGCCCTGGTGAAGCAGCTCGCCGACGCCAACGACGCGCTGGTGAAGGTGGCGGAGTCGGTGGCGATGCGCGCGGTGCACCAGCGCCAGGAGGTGCCGCTGCGGCGCGCGAGCGTGGGCGCGTGGGTGGACGACGGACTTACCCTCGCGCGGCGCAACCCGCTCCCGGCGCTGCTGGGCGCGGGCGCGCTCGCGGCGCTGCTGGTCTTCCTCTTCTGACCCGGAGTGCCCTGCAATGAAGCGCGCGCTCGCGGAAAACCTGGTGAATACCCGCGTCCACTACTGGCCTGGCCTCATCGACATGCTCACGTCGATGCTGATGTTCTTCCTGCTCATCTATTTCGTGGAGAGCAACTTCGGCTCGGCGAGCGCGCAGCTGGCGATCGCCCGGCAGAAGCAGGCGCTGTTCGTGTCCGTGCTGCACCAGGAGTTCGCCGCCGAAATCGCGGCGGGCCAGGTGGCCGACTCTACCGACCTGAACCTGCTGCAGATCCGCTTCGGCGACGGGGTGCTGTTCGAGCCCGGCAGCTACGAGCTGCACCCGCGCGGCGCCGCGCTGCTGCGGCGGCTGCGCGACGTGTTCCACCGGGTGGACGGCCAGGGGGCCGGCCTCCTGTACGAGCAGATCCAGATCGAGGGCCACACCGACGATCTCCCCTTCCGACGCCCCGCCTACCCGCGCGACAACTGGGAACTCTCCACCGCGCGCGCCACCGCTGTGATGCGCTTCCTGACCCGCGGCGCACGGCCGCTTGAGGAGCGGCGGATGTCGGTGAACGGCTACGCCCAGAACCGCCCGGTGAGCGGGCATCGCAGCCGCAACCGGCGGATCGAGCTCCGCATCTACTTCTCCGGCCGCTTGGCCAGCGCCGCCGCGGGGGCACCATGAGCCCGCCTCCTGAGAGCCTCCGTACCGACGACACCGCGCTGCGCCGTGCCATCTGGCGCTTCGAATACGGGCAGCTGTCCGACCGGCGCATCAAGCGGCTGTTCCGCGCGGCGTACCTGCGCGCCGCGCGCGACTTCACCGCGCTGGAGGCCGGCGTGCCCGCGGTGCGCCGGCATGACCCGGCGCTTCTGGCCGGCCGCGACGCCTTCCGCGCCCGCGCCGACGACGCGCTCCGCGGCGAGCACTTCCGCGCCGCGCTGGACGAGATCCTTCGCGGACGCAGGACGCTGGCGACCATGCAGGCGCTGGTGCAGGCGGCCGCCAGGATCGATCAGGCGGCCAAGGCCGTGGAAAGGCTGCACGACCACGCGCGGGTGCCCCGGCTGCGCGCTCTTCCCTGCATCCAGGCGCCCGCGGAGCTGCTGGCGGCGGCGCGCGCGCGCACGGCGGCGAAGCGCTACGCCCAGGCCCGGTACCTGGCGGAGGCGTCTCTCGCCGAATCCTCGCCGCTCGAGCGTCGCGAGCGCGCGTCGGCCGCGCGCCGGGAGGCGCTGGAGGCGCGTATCGACGAGGTCCGCTCGCTCTGCGCCAGCACGCGCGCCCTGGCGGGCGAGAACGAGGCCGATCCCGTGGCGGACGGCAGCCTGGAAGCGGTGGCGGCGCTCGCGCGCGACGGCCTCGTTGCGCTGGCGGAGCGGATGGCCGACGAGGTGGCGTTCTCGCTGGCGGCGCGCGGCCGGCTGCACCGCGAACTGTGCCGCGCCGGCGCGCAGAGCCCCGACGACGCTGCCGTGCTGCGCGGCACGGCGGCGGGCGCGGGGCCGGAGGCGTGGGCGTGGGCCACCGCCGCGCTCTGGCGCTCGCGGGTGGAGGCCGGGATGCGCCGGGTAGCCGCGCAGCGCGACCGCATTGAACACGCGCGCGCCCTGCTGGACGCAGGGGCGACTGCCGGGGCACGGGGAAGCGAAGGAGCCGGTCGAGAGGCGTACACTGACTTCATCAACCTAAGAAAACGATGAGCAATCAGACCTTCGAGGAGCGCCTGGTGAGGGACCACCCCGCCGAGCCGCTGGAGGGGCACAACGTGGTGGTGTTCGAGCGGGTGGGCGAGTCGGGCGAGAAGTTTCGGACCATCCTTCCTCCCGGCACGCCGCTGAAACGGGGGCTGCTGGAGCGGCTCTGGCCGCAGGGGCGGTTCTTCGCCATCGCGGTGGACGCATCGCCGGACCTGCACCTGGACGTCAACCAGCACGTGGTGCTCGAGGACGAGGAAGCGCACCGCTTCGACCTTCTCCTGGACCTGTACTACTCGGTGAGCGACCCGCACCTGCTGGCCAGCCTCCGCAACCGCGATCCGCTCGGGCTGGTCTCTGAGCGCGCGCGCCAGGTGATCGGCCGCGACGTCAGGCAGCTGCAGTGGACGGAGATCGTGTTCGGATTCGCGGTCTCCGCGCAGGAGGTTCTGCGGCACAGGCTGCCGGAGCTGAGGGCCTTCGCGGCCGCGTACGGCATCGTCCTCAGGACGGTGGAGGTTGGAAGGCTCCTTCCTGAAGAGGCCACCAGACCCGCGGCCGAGGAAGAGCGCGAACTGGACAAGATCAGACGCGGCGAGCGCGTTACCGTAGCCGGGATGGACAGCGCGCGTCGGATCGGCGATGCGGCGAACCTGCACACGCTGGGAAGCGCCGACATGGACACGGCCGCGCAGGACGTGCGCGACACCGCACGGATCCGTGCCGCCGCGGTGGACGGCCGCATCCGCGCCATCGGAGCGGTGGCGGGCGAGGTTTCCACGCCCGACGAGTTCCGGGCGGTGTTCCAGGGAGGCATCCACCCCGTAGGCACCCCTGGCGCGACGCCCGGCATGCTCTCCGTGCCCGACACCTCGACCAACGCCGCGCTCACGCCGGGGACCGGCGGGTTGTCGGCGCTGCTGCAGCAGGTCGTTTGGGCCACGCAGAACGTCAGCGGCTCGGGAAGGCGCCTGGAGCTGCGCTCGGCGCTGCTGCACCTGGTCGCCGAGGTGCTGCTCGAAGACCTGGCCGAACCGGCAATGCGCACGCGGTACGCCGACCGCGCGCACCAGCTGTTCGCCTCGCTGGAGCGCAGCCTGGTGCCGCACGAGCTCGATGCCCTGCGCACCCTGTGCGACCCGGCGGAGCTCGAACGGTCGTTGCGCGGCTGAAACGGCGCAAGCCTGCCTCAATCATGGAGATCCCTTCGATGTCCGACCCGACCGCCGGCCCGGAGAAGCCCGCCCCTCCCCCCTCCCCTCCTCCTCCGTCCCAGCCTTCCTCCCCTTCTTCACCCCCCGCTCCACCCTCCGCCGGGACGGGGAGTCCGGCGGAGGGTGGAGGAGCTGGGAACGGCGCCCCGCCGCCCGGCGTCGGCCCCACGCAGAACAACTACTTCGAGGGCCGGTTGGAGGTCGACAACCTCGACCAGCGCAGCATCGGCATCAACGTCGAGCGCCAGGTCTTCGAGCTCTACCAGGCCCGATCGGCCACCCGCCGCTTCTCGTGCGCGGAGGTGGAGCCGGTGCCTCCGCAGTGGGAGCAGGAGAGCGCGCTGAGCTTCCGCGGGACGGACGCGGAGGTGGACGAGCTGCTCAGGCACCTGGAGGAGCGGCGCGTGCTCCTGCTCACCGCCGAGCGCGGGGCCGGCAAGGTGAAGACGGCGCTGTACCTGGGGTGGCACCTGCGCCAGCGGGGGCGCTGCATGGAGGCGACGCTGCTCGCCGAGTCGCTGGACCGCAAGGTTCGCATCGACGTGCGCCACCTCGCCACCCGCGACCACGGCTTCAGGAACCGTCTGGTGATCTTCCCCAACGCCTTCTCGCGCGCCGACCCCGACGTCACGCGACTGTTCGAGACTACCGACCGGTCCGGCTGGCAGCAGCTGGGCGAGCAGCTCCGAGCGCGCGGCGCGTACGTGGTGTTCACCACCGACCCCGGCGGCGCCGGCCGGGTGGAGGAGCTGCAGGCCGCGCAGGGCGTGCACCGCCGGCTCTCCCCGCACCCGCCCGACCTTCTGGCCGACGAGCTGGAGCGGAAGCTGGATACGCTCGCGGGCACAGACGGCGTCGACGCAGAACAGCTGGCCGCGCTGCGAGAGGGGCGCGAGTGGCTGCTCGCGACCTTCCGCTACGCGCCGCAGGTGCTCGAGTTCGTGGACCAGTACCTGGAGCTGGCGACCCCCGGGTTCGGGCTGGAGGAGGCGTGGCGCCGCATGCAGAACGCCGACGGGAGGATCCTCCAGGACCTGGACGGCGACTTCGAGGGGTGGTCGTTCGCGTTCACCCTGGCGCTGGCGCAATGCGGGGGTGAGGCGGGCGGGGTGCCTTGGGTCGATGTAGACCGGCTGCACCGGCACGTGCGCCAGTGGCTGCGGCGCGACCTGAACCTGCGCTACGCCGACGCGCAGGGCGCCGGCGTGGACGCCGATGCCGATGCCGACACACGGCTGGAGTTCTCCGACACGCGCCTGCTCAAGCGCGCGCACGCCGAGGTGGAGGCCGGAGCGCTGTCGCACACCGTCCGCTTCCGCGACGGCGCGCCGCCGGAAGGGATGTGGAAGGCGATGCTCGACCGCCACCGCCGCGCGCTGCTCACCGTGACCCCCGGGCTGCGCACCCTGGCCGAGCGGGGCGACGAGGAGCTGCAGACGCTGCGCGTGCTGGCCGCGCGCGTCCTGGGCCGCATCGGTGAGATGGACGCGGCTCGCATCACGCTTCCCCTGATGGACCGGTGGGCGCACTCGGGAAGCCAGCAGCGGCGGGCCGCGCTGGGCGCGCTGATGGACGGCGTGCTGGCCAGCCGGGCCGAGCGCTACCGCGACGCGTGCCTGCGCCACCTGCGGGCGCTGCAGCGCGCCGCGTCGTCGGACGAGGAGCCCGACGCGCACCTCCCGGCCGTGATCGCGGCTTGGTCGTGGGTGGGCGACCACGACCTGTCCCTGGCCATGCGCGAGCTGGGCGCCATCGCGCGCGAGCGACTGGTGCCCATGATCGAAGACACCCAATGCATCGAGCGCCTGCTCGGGAAGGTGGAGCGCGCCACCGGCCAGAAGCCGTCCGCGCGCGGTGCGGCGGTGCTGAGGTCGTGCCGGGCCGTGCTGCGCGGCGTGGCATCGCACATCTACGCCGGGCAGGACCGCGCGTTCCTGGGCGTGCAGTTCTCCGTGGCGTCGCTGTGCGCCACGCGCGGCCCGGTGCCCGTGTTCACGGAGCTGCGCAGGTGGATCGCCGACGGCGGGTGGCAGGCGGGCGTGGTGGTGGCGCTCATGTTCCTGCACGAGCGCGGGATCGCCGACCAGCTCAAGGAGCCGCCGGTGGATACGGCCCCGGTGGAAGGCGGACCCGGCGCATCGTGCAATCCGCTGGTGGCGTCCCTGGTCGAAGGAGAGGCCGAGGTCCGGCAGACGGCGCGGTTTCTGGGCGAGATGTACGAGAGCCTGCGAACTCCTTTCGCGGCCTCGCCGCACCTGCAGCGCTACTGCCTGGAGAGCCTGCAGGCGCACCTGGTGGACTGGGTGCGCGACGCGCTTCCGGTCCCCGAGCACGCCGATGCCATGCGAGGCCTCTTCGAGTCGCTGGCGAGCACGCACGACGGCGTCCTGCGCGACCCCCTGCTGAGCCTGCTCGCCGGCCCCGAGTTCACCGGCGACGACCGCGGGATGCGCGCCTTCGCCGCGTCGGTGCGGGTGTGATACCGCCGCGTTCCCCGCAGCTCATCCAGCCCTTCATCGGGAGGAAGACCATGCAATATCGCGTCATTCCATTCACCGCGAACATCGCGAACAACGAAGGTGCCGCCGCCGCCCAGCTGCAGCACATGATCGTGTCGCTCGCCGCCGAGGGGGTGCTGGCGGACGGCTCGGTGCGGTCCGCCAGCGAAGCGTCGGTGGACGCGCTGTCCCCGATGGCGCCGACGGATCAGTCCGCTCCCGGGACGACCCTGCCTTCCGCGATCCTGTAACCCGCGTTCTTCGCCCTTCCGAACCACAGGTCTGCCTGGGCGGTGTCACGTGGCACGCCCAGGCCGTCCAGGTACAGTTCGCCCAGCGCGTACATCCCTTCGGGGGAGCCTGCGGCCGCGGCTTTCCGGTACCACCCCGCCGCCCGGTCATAGCTTCGGGGCACGCCGATCCCGTTCCGGTAGGTCCGGCCCATGATGAGCATCCCGCGGACCGAACCTGCCTCCGCGGCCGTGCGGTAGAGGCAGAATGCCGCCTCCAGGTCTTGAGGGGTGCCCTGGCCCCGCTCGTACAACTCACCGGTCTCGATCCGGGCGTCCAGCGATCCCGCCTTCACGGCATTCTGGAACCAGGTTAGCGCGGTCCCATAGTTTTGCTCGTCCCGGTAGATGGCGCCCAGCCTGCGCATCGCGTCCGCCCAGCGCTTTTCATCTGCGGCCTTGTGCAGCCAGTGCCGAGCCCAACCCCGGTTGCGCTTCACCCCGTCTCCGTTCTGGTACGCGGAGCCCAGCTCGGTCATTCCACGCGCATCGTCCCTCTCCGCCGCCTCGTGCAGCCAGTGGACCCCCGAGTCGGGGTATGCCCTGGTTCCCTGCCCCCGCAAAAACATGACTCCGAGAAATCCCATTGCTTCGGGGTTCCCGCTCTTCGCAAGGCGCCTGAAGACGGGGAACGCCGCGGCATACCGCCCCGCTTCGTAGTCCAGCTTCGCCCGATCGAGATCCGACTGCACCCCTGGCGGTCCCGCCGTCGAAGACCCGGACGGCGCCATGAGCGCGTGGGGTGCTCCGGCCCAGGCGCAGGCCGAGAACGGCTCTCCCCCTCCACCGTGAAGCAGTTTCACCCCGACCAGCACCGCACCCACGAGCCCAGCTGCCGCCAACCCCGCCCGCCTTCGCTTCGGCCTGACCACGAACACTTTCGAGGCGTCCAGCCCTGGACGCACCACCAACTGTGGGCACTCCCGCTCTTCGAAGTGCTCCACCGCCAGCGCTGCACGCGCCTTGTCAAAAGCGGTTTGGACGGAATTGCCGAACGCGATGGTGCGGTAGAACGAGGAGCTGAAGGTAATCGCAGCCGCGTCCGTGATTTCGGTGCGGGTGCCGATGGCGCACCCCACGACCGCGGCGATCGCCCTGGCCTGTGGAAGGGAAAGGCATGCGTTCAGCACGACGACCCGGATGTCGCCGCGATAGGCCTGGAACAGCTGTGCGAGCGCCGAAGCGCCCACGCAGTGCCCGTGAGACGCCTCGGAGCCCACGAGCACCAGACCGGCATCACCGCAATGCCCGCTGAAGTGCACGACCTGAGGATGGGTTTCGTCCAGGGCCTGCAGCAGGTCGCCCGGGCGCGCGGCCCAGCGCGTATCGAAGTCAAGATCGTCGCGGTAGCTGGCCGTGCTCACCCGCTGACGGATCTCCCGTACCTCCACGTCCAGCTGAAGCCTTGGCGTGCCTCCGTCCCCGACGGAATGCGGGTCTGCGGCAAAGAAGAGGACTTTGGATTTTTTCATGACGGCATCGGGTGATACGAGACGCAGTACGAAATCTTGCCGCCATCGCCAGAAAGGACGGCGAATTCAAGGTTCGATCGGTTCCCCAGGGCGGAGGTGCCCTTTGCGGCCGGGAACAATGCGGATGAGCCGAATGCGGCGGAGGGGCTTGCGGCAACCTTGAAGTTGGTCTGTACGAAGGCATTCGGCAACCCGTCAGGTGCAACGGGCCGTTCCGTCCGAGGCCCCGGCGGAGAGGTGCGGGGAAAACGGAGAGACGAGGCCGACAAAGGATCTCGGCGGGGCAGAACGCGGCGCCAGCAGTGGCGTTGCGCGAACGCCGGCTTCGCATCACGCACGTGGATGGATCTTGCGGCGGCCTCGCGCGGCAGTGCCGAAGAAGCGCCCCGACGGAGCAGCGGTCCGCCTGTCGGGCCCCCCGCGCCCCGACGTTGGTTCTGGCCGGCAAGCGTCAACCCGGAGCCCTGAATCGATCGGCCCGTCCCGACCGTCCTGGTGTGGCTCCACACGTCATGGAATGGTGAACGTGCCTACTCCGACATTGCCGTCATGTTCCGGATGAACATGGACCTCTCTCGTGTCCCCGGCTCCCGGTTGTCTCTCCGCGCCCGGAGCGCGCTTCTCGCCGGCGTAGCGGCGCTGGCCGCGTGCCCGCACCCGCCCGATCGCGAGGCGCGCACCCAGGACGTGGTCCGCAGCTGGGTCGAGGCGCCGGACAGCGGAGGGTGGCGGATGGGTGCGCTGGCGCATCCCGTGGCCGTCTACGCCGACCGCAGCCGCAGCATGCGCGGCTTTCTCGATCCGAAGTATCCCACCCGCGTCGATTACCGCACGGTGTTCGACGGGCTGCAGGCCCGGCTGGGGCCCCGCCGCGTGTACGGGTTCGGAAGCAGCGTTCGCATGGAGCCGAACGCCGGGCTCGACGTGCTCGGAAACCGCGAGTTCTACGGCGACCGCGACACCGAGATGGAGGAGGCACTGGACAGCATCGCCCGCGATACCCTGCTCGCCTGGAGCCACGTGGTGATCGGCGACGCGCGCCGCAGCGACCCCGACCTGGCCCACCGCCAGTTCGTGAGGATGCGCGAGCTCGCGCTGCGGTGGAGCCGGGCACGCGGGACCTTCCTCGTGGCGGTCTCACGCGCGCCGTTCCGGCCCGTCCAGGGAGATCCGTCCGGCTGCCACGCCGCCTCGGCGGGCGAGCGGGGCGATTCCGCCCGCCAGTGCCCCCTCTACGCCTTCGTCTTCGCCGCGCCGGGGGATGGGATCCGGATCGCGGCCGAGCTCGCCGGGCTTTTCGAGCACGTGTGGGGCTATCCACTCCCCACCGCCCCACTCGACGCGATCACGCTGCGGCCGGGCCAGGCGGCGCCGGAGCCGGGCGTGGGATACGATGCCGTCTGGCTCTCCGGCCCTCCGTCGGTCCCCAAGCTCGAGGCGGACTCACCCGCCACCCGCCCCTTCCACGCGAACCTGGTCCCGACCGACACCTCCGCCCCGGCGGGTAGGCTCCTGGCCCGCCTGCTCGCCGACGGCGCGCACCTGGAGCTCTTCGCCCGCCCGGTCACGTCCGACTCCACCGCCCCGCCGTGGGCGCGCCAGAACGGCCGCGACGGACCCCTGCGCGCCGGCGCCGACGGATCGGGTATCGATGTGTTCAGCCCCGGCGGCGACGACTGCGTCTCCGTCAGTGAGGGCGAACCCTGCGGTACACTCTACCGCATCGAGGCACGCGCGCCGGGCGCTCCCCCGTGGCTTCCCCGCTTCGAGGCGCGTGAGGCGGCCGACGCGGAGCGCACCTTCGGGCTGGGGCGCCTGTTCGAGCCGTTCCTCCCGCTGGGCGCCACCGCGCCCCCGCTGGCCAGGACCTACCTGCTCGTCCGTTGATGGAAGCACCGGGAATTCCGTCGTCGCCGCGCCGCGAACCGGCCGGCATCCACTCACACCGCCAAGAGATCCCATGTTGCTCTGGCTCCTTCACCTGTGGGCACAGCCGCCGATCGGCGCCGTCCTCGTCTGCCCGCCGCCCCGTGCGGGAGATCCGCCTGACCCCGGCGGCCTCTACCTCGCGGCCGAGATCGCGGCCCGGTGGCAGATGATGGCGAGCGTCTCGATGGCCGTGGTCGTGGCGCTGCTGCTGGGCTGCTACCTCCTTCCGCGCGCGAGCCTGAACCGCGCCTTCGTGGTCCGCTGGTGGATCACGCTGGCCGTGTCGGCGGTGCTGTGCCTGTTCGTTCCGCTCGCGGTGGGGATGTACTCCCCCGTGCACGCCCGTGCCGGCAGCTGCAGCACGCGCCCGGCGGCGTTCCTGGTCGACCTCCCGTTCGACCTCCTCCTCCCTCGGATGCTCGCGGGGCTGGTGTGGGGGCCTCTCGCGTTCGCCGTTGTCTCGCTGCTCGCCACCTGGCTGCTGGGCAGGTGGTCCGGCGCGGGCGGCTTCTTCCACTACCGCGGCTGCCCTCGGCCGCGGTGGAACCCGGGCCAGGGGTGAGCCATGAGCGCCAACCTTCTCTCACCCGACTACCGCCAGCGCACGCTGGTGTACCTGGCCCTGGGCGGCAGCGGCGCCCGCGCGCTGGAGCCACTGCTGCACCTGTGCGCGCTGGGGCTGGGGCCGGCGCAGCTCCGGGTGCTCCTGCTGGACCCCGACCAGGGGAACGCCGCGGTCACCCGCGTGGGCCGCGTGCTGGACCAGTACCGCGCCGCCCGCGAACGGCTGGCCGACGCCGGCGCCGCGGGGAGCTTCTTCCGCACCGAGGTGGTGGATGCGCTTCCCGAGTCGCGCGTGTGGTCGCCCCTCGCCGACGACGGCTACATGCCCGACACGCGCTTCGCCGCGGGGGTCGACCGGCAGGTGATGGATGCCGACGCGCCCGAGCTGGGCATGCTGTTCGACCTGCTCAACTCGCGCCGGGTGCGGGAGATGGACCTGGCGATGGGGTTCCGCGGCGTTCCCTCGGTGGGCACCGTGTTCATGAACCGCCTGCGTGACGAGGCCTTCTTCGCACAGCTCCTCTCGCAGTACCACGGAGCCGCGGGCGCCACCGTGTTCTTCGCCGCCGGGTCGGTGTTCGGCGGCACCGGCGCGGCCGCGCTTCCCGTGGTCGGCCGGGCGCTGCGCGACGGGGTGCAGCAGCGGCCCGGCGCGTCGGCCATCCGCGGCGCCGCGCGCGCCCGCCTGGGCGCCGCGCTCCTCCTCCCCTACTTCACCCTTCCCACCCCGGGCGGCGCGCCGGCCGACGGAGGGCCCCGCCCCGAGAACGCGCTCTTCGCGCACAACGCGGCGGGCGCCCTCCCCACGTACCTGGACCGCGAGCGCGACCCCGGCTACGGGGCGTACTACCTGGTGGGCGACAGCCTCCCGCGCGAGCAGGCGCGCAACGAGCTGGGCGGCGAGGCGCAGGCCAACGCGGCGCACTACGTGGAGCTCTTCGCCGCGCTGGCCGCGCTCGACTTCACCGCGCGCGGAGGCGAGGAGCGCGAGGACCGGCTCCCCATCTACCGGGCCACCGGCGTGGGGAGCGACGAGCCGGGGTGGGGCGACCTCCCGGTGGACCGGGGGACCCGTCGCGCGCTCAAGGGTGCGCTGGTGGCCCTGCACACCTTCCTCTCCTTCTTCCGCCCCAACGGCGGCTCGCCGGCCGACCTCGCGGCGGCGCTGCACGGCGTGACCTGGGCGGGGCTGCTGCGCCTGCCGCCCGCCACCTGGTCGGACCGCTCCGACGCGCTCGACGCCGTGGGGCGCAGCTGGATGAGCACCTGGGAGTGGCTTCGCGAGCTGCGGCGCTCCACCCCCGCGCTGCGCCTGGCCGCCGCCACCGCCGACCAGCCGGCCCGGGTGCCCACCCACGCGCTGATCGAAGGCTTTGGGCGCGGCGGCCAGCGGGGGCGGCGCTCCGACGACGTGTTCAGCGTGTTCCGCGCCTGGAACACCGAGGCAGCGCGCCGCAGGAACGGCGGGTTCGGCGCCTTCATGGAGGTGCTGCGCGCAGGGAGCGAGCGCTTTTCCGAAGACCGTTTCCCCGAAGCCGAACAGCCTGTCCAGGAGGAGGACTGAGATGGCCACGCCCGCACGCGCCCGCCGGCTGCTGCCGCGGTTCCGCCCGCAGACCAACGTTCCCGACCTTCCACCCGGCCGCTGGAGCGTGGTGGAGGCCCCCGCCGAGCTGGGCAAGCTGGAGGTGCCCCGCGACGACGACGGCGGTGCGTTCCGCACCGGCGTCCAGTCGGTCCCCAGCCCCTGGGCGCGGCTCTTCCTCTTCCGCGACGCCATGCTCGACCCCAGCCACCCCGCGCGGGCGCTGGTGGAGAACGAGCTGCTGGACGCGCTGGAGCTTGCCTGGGTGTGCGGGCCCCAGTCGCTGCCGCTGGAGACCGCCCAGTTGCGCGTACCCGACCTGGTGGGCAGCGAGGTGACCGCGCGGGTGCGCGACTACGCGTCGGCGCTGGTGGACCTGGCGCCGCGGACGGCTCAGCACGAGACGCGCGAGGCCAGCGCGCTTCCCGTGATCACCCTCGCCACGGTTGACGGCCGGCCGGTCTTCGCGTCGTCGCCCTACACCGTGCTCTTCACCGCCGAAGACGCCGCCCACGAGGGCTATCCCTACCTCTTCCGCTACGCGGCGGGCGTGCCGGCCCGCCCCCTGCGCGAGCGCGAGTTCTCGTTCCAGCGCTACGTGGCCACGGTGGTGCTCCCGCAGATGCTTGCGCCCCGCCCCGCGCCCTCGGAGCACGTGGACGAAGACGCCGTGCGCCGCGGGGTGGCCAAGTGGCTGGCCGACGCGGTGGCCGACGCGCGCCGGGCCGCCGGGCAGCGGCAGGGCGAGCTGGCCGCGCCCGAGAGCCTCGAGGCGCAGCTCCGCAGGCTGTCGCTGCGCCATGCAGGCGAGCACGCCTTCGCCGGGGTCACCCTGTACACCGGCGCGCCGGGGCACCTCCCCAGCCGGTGGGCGCTGCGGGCCACCGCCGGCCCCGAGCCGCGGCCCCTGGTGCTGGTTCCCGGCACCTTCGACGGCGTGTACGGCGAGGGGCTGCCCCGGGTGGAGCTCCCCGCGGGGCTGGAGCGGATCCGCGACCGCGAGGTCCTTCCCGGCACCTCGCACCGGCGCCGCTGGGTGCTTCCCGAAACCGACTGGCTGGCCGACGCGCTGGTGATCCTGAGCTATCCCCTGGACCCCGAGGGGGCGTACGGGCACGGGTGCTATCACCCCGACTCCTCGGTGACCCAGGCGCCGTTCGCCCAGCCGCAGATCGCCCTTCCGCTGAAGCCCGACTTCTTCCGCTGGTTCCAGCCGGCCGAGGTGGAGCGGTGGCTGCGCATCGACGTGCCGCGCCCCGGCGAGGTGCGGGTGACGCTCACCATTCCCGTGGGGAGCGAGCACCCCGAAGAGCTCCGCGTCACCCGGCGCTACACCGCGGCCCAGATGCGGCAGGACCAGGGAGGCCCCGAGGTGGTGGTGTGGCCCGCCTTCCAGGCCGACGACTGGCCCCACTACGCGGTGTTCCGCCTGGACCCCGCCGCCGGGCCGATCCACCCCTCCACCACCCTGCGGCTGAAGGCGTTCGCCGACGGGGCGGAGCTCCCCGACATCGGGCAGGCGGAGCGCTCGGGAGAGGCGGCGACCTACGCCTTCGACCGTGCCCCCACGGTGCTCGCCTTCGAGGCCGACGGCGGGCCGGGGCTGCCGCCGCAGGCGCTCGGGGTGCTCCTTCCCCGCTACCGGGCCGCCCCCGCGCCCTCCGCCGAACGGTGGACGGTGGGGGTCGACTTCGGCACCTCCAACACGGTGGTGGCCCTGCGCAAGGACGGCGTGCAGGAGCCCGCGGTGCTCCAGCACGAGCGGCTCCTCCTCCCCGTCACCCGGGCGGGAGCCGACCTGGGCTTCTACACCGACTCGTTCTTCTTCCCCGGAACGATCTCACCCGAGCCGTTCAACAGCGCGGTGGTGCACGTGAGCGCCCTCCCGTCGTACACCGGGGCGGCCCGCGAGCCGGTGGCGCTGCGGGTGAACGTTCCCTTCGCGGGGTGGGTGAAGGACGACGCGCGCAACCGGGTGGCCGACGACCTGAAGTGGTCCACCAGCGACCGCGAGGAGTTCCTGGCCTCGGTGTTCCTCCGCAACGTGGCCGCGCTGGCGCTCGCGAGCGCCCGCGAGGCCGGGGTGCGGCCGGAGAACGTCACCTTCGCGTATGCCTATCCACGCGCCTTCGAGATCGACCGGTTGAGCGACCTGCAGGCCCGCTGGCGGGGGTTGCTGGGCACCTCCGACGGCGGCGCGGACGCACCCGGCCGGCCGCGGCTGGCCGCCCCGCTGGACGAGGGGCAGAGCGCGCTCCAGTACTTCCTGCGCCGCGGGTCGGTGACGGTCGCGGGCGACGCGTCGGTGATCATGGACGTGGGCGGGGGGACCACCGACCTGGCCGTGTACGCGCGCGGGACCGCCCTGGTGCTCGATTCGCTGCGCTGGGGCGGGCGCGACCTGGTGAGCTCGCGCGTGCGCCAGGTCGGCGTGAAGGGCTTCACCAACCCCTTCGTGCGCGCCTTCGCCGCGTGGGCCCGGGAGAACGGCCTCCCCGGCTCGCAGCTGGAGCCGCTGCTCAAGTTCGAGAAGGAGGGGCACGACGCCCTGGCACTCGGCTACCTGCTGCGCAGCCCCTGGTACCGCGCCGACGGCGCGCTCCGCTTCCGAGAGAGCGCCGAGTACGGTGCCTTCCGCGGCGCGGTGCTGTACTTCTTTGCCGCCGCCTTCCACCACACCGGGCTGCTGCTGCGCGCGCTCGACGCCACGCACCCCGGCCTGCGCCTGGACGCGGTGGTGCTCGCGGGGAACGGGAGCCGCTTCCTGGAGTGGCTGCAGCGCGAGTGGGGCGAAACGGTCTCCAACCCCTTCCGCGACGTGCTGCTGTCCGTGCTCGCGTCCGCGCGCGGGGTGCCCCAGTCGAAGGCGCCGCGCGTGGTGCCGAGCCCCGCGCCCAAGCACGAGGTGGCGCTGGGGCTGGCCGCCGGCGTCGACGCCACGAAGCTCACGCTGGCCGGCGACGCCAAGGGGTCGGTGGTGGGCGAGTCGGTCAGCATCGCGCGTCCCCGCGACGAGCCGGTGCGCTACGCCGCGACCTCGCGCATCGCGTCGCACCTGAAGGCCACCGGCGACACCATCAGCGGCATCCGCTGGGAGAGCGGTCCGATGGAGATCGACCGCTTCCACGCCGCGCTTGCCGCGGCCGCGCGCGAGCGGCTGGCGGGGGTGGGCGGCCCGTGGCCCGGCTTCCCCGACCACCTGGAGCAGGCGCTGCGGGGGATGGGCACCGAGGGGATCCAGCAGGCCACGCGCGGGCGGCTGGAGAGGCTGCTGCGGGAGACCCGGGGCGTTCCCGGATCCCTGTTCATGGTCGAGTCCGCGGCCGTGCTCGACCACCTGATGGACGCGTTCTTCATCTCCTACCTGCGAGGTGACGGATGAGCCCGCTCGCGTGGGCCGCGGCGGGCGCCGTGGCCGGCCTGGGCGCAGCGCTGGCACTGGTGCGCAGCGGCCTGGTCCCCGCGTGGCTGTTGCGGGGCGGCTCGGGCGCCGACGGCCGCGGGGGATCCTCGATCCACGGACGGACGGCGAACGAGGCGGGCGCCGGAGACACGGTGTGCGTGCGCCTGGCCTACGACGATCTCAAGCTGATCCGCGACGACATCCAGGGCCTGCACGTCATCCGCAACGACCTCAGGCACGTGGGCGACCTGCTCGAGCGGCTCCTGGAGGAAGCGATGGCGTTCCAGGCGACGCGCCTGAACCTGTCGCCGACGGAACCGGGTGGATCGACGCGCGACACGTTGCGCGAGCGGGTCCGGGACACCGCTCCGGCCGGTGGCTTCCCGTGGCAACAGGGAGGGCGCGGCCGCCGGAGGGAGGAGCAGCACGACGACTACGACGGAGGATTCGATGCCAACCTGCCCACCCGCGGGGCGGCCACGGGCGACCCGGCCTGGTCCGCGCCGGCCGCCGCGCAGCCGCGTGAGCCCTCGCCCGACGCGGTCTTCGTGTCAGCCAGCAACGACGCCGTGATTCCCAGCGAGCGCCACCCGCCCGAGGCCTGGCTGGAGCGCAGGGGGGGCGAGGGCGACGTGTGGCTGAACCCGCGGGTGGCGCTCACCGACCCGGCGCTGCAGCGCTGGAGCACCTTCTTCGACTGGGAGCGGCGGGAGCCGGGTGCCCGGTACCAGGCCGACCGGCCGGCGGTGGTGGCGTGGTCCGGCAACGGAGGCAGCGTGCTGCGCAAGGGCGTGGCGAGGCCGCTATGAGCGAGTCGATGTCCGCGCCCCACACCGCCCCGACCCCGCCGCCGCCGCGCCCGGCCGCGCCGAAGACCCTGGGGCGCCTGGCGCTCCCACCGCGCGGGAGCCGGTCGGCCGCGGTCTACGAGTGGTTCGGGGTGCTCTTCTACCTGGCCGCGGGCGCGGCCCTGTTCGGCGTGCTGCTCGCGCGCGAGCAGGGCGCCCTGGCGGCGACGCTCGAGCTGGTGGGGCTGGGCGACGAACCCAACTACGCCCTCACCGGCCTGATCGTGCTCGGCTTCATGCTGGTGCTGCGGGCCTGGTGGAGCGTGCGTCAGGACCGGGCCGAGATGGCCGCCGAGGAAGAGGACGTGGAGTGGGTCAACCTGCACGGGCGCGAGGGGCTGGGGCTGGTGTTCGCCCCCGCGGCGCGGCGCGGCGCGCTGTTCCGCAATGGCGACCGCGAGTACAACGCCGAGGCGGGCGGCCGCGTCGAGACGCTGATGGACGACCGCGTCCGTCGGATCCTGGAGAAGGCCCGCGATCCCTACCTCCGCGTCTCACCCGACGAGCTGCGCGGGATCGCGGAGACCCGCACCGCGCGCTACGGCGTGTTCGCCCGCTACGCCTCGTCGCTCCTCCTCCTGCTGGCCGTGCTGGGCACCTTCGCCGGAGTCAAGACGGCGCTCCCCGGGCTGATCGACGCGGTGTCGCAGACGGGCGGGGCGCAGCCCGGCGGCGCAGACATCGCCGCGCCGCTACGCGCCGTGGCCGACGCCTTTGGCGGCAACGCCCTGGCGCTGGTGGGCGCCATCGCCGTGGGGCTGATGGCGCAAGGGCTGGCCACCGGGCGGCGGAACCTGCTGGAGCGGCTGGAGCTGGTCTCCACCGAGTTCCTCTACGGCGGCTTGCACGGCGGCGGCTCGGTCGATCCGCTCACCGAAGCCGTGCGCGAGCTGCGTGAGACTGCGGCGTCCGTCCGCGACACGGGGCGCGCCATCGAGGGGCTCGAGTCGGGGATGAACGGGCTGTCGGAGAGCTTCCACGAGGCGTTCGAGCGGCTGAACGAGCGGCTGGTGGAGCTGACCGCGCAGCAGGACGAGGCGCTGCACGAGAAAACCGGGAGCGAGCTGCGCGAGCTGCAGCGCCGGGTGGGCACGCTGGCCGAGATGGTCGAAGGCGTCGCGCGGGCCTACCACGGGATCGTCGACACGGTGCAGGAGCGCTCCCAGGCCTCGGAGCAGGCCATCGACCTGATGCGGCAGAGCGCCGTCTCCCTGCACGACGCGCTCCGCTCTCTGGGCGGCTACCAGGCGGGCGCGGAGCGCACCGCCGCGGGAGTCCAGCAGACGCTCGACGCGCTGCGGGAGGGGAGCGAGGCGGTGGTCGCGCGGATGGAGGCCGTGGCCGACGCGGTGGGACGCGCGGAGCCGGCCATCGACACGGTCGACCTGATGCTGCGGCGGGTGGCCGAGCGCGTCTCCAGCGTGGACGAGCGCGCCGCGGCCACGTGGGCCCAGGCGGCAGAGAGTGTGAACGGCCGCCTGTCCGCGGCCCTCGAGGCGCTGCAGGCGGCCGGCGCCCGGGCCGCGGCGCCCGCCCTCGCGGCGGCGTACGACGGAGTACCGCGCGACCCCGAAGCGGGCGCCCTCTTGCGGCGCATCGCCGCGGCGCTGGAGGTGGAGCGCGGGCCCACGCGGGGGCAGCTCGCGGCGGCGCAGGCCGCCGGCACCCTCGCCGCGCTGGGGCTGGGATACGGCCTGTACCTAACCGGCCGGGCCCTGCTCCCGCTCCTCGGCTTCGGGAGCTAGGACAATGCGACCTGGCGCAGGAGACGAGGAGGGCGACGGCGGGCCGTGGCCGGCGTTCGCCGACCTGCTGGCCGCCACCACCCTCCTATTCCTGATCCTCTTCGCGGCGCTCGCCGTGCCGGCCATGCAGCGTGCCCACCAGGCCGATGCCCAGGCCTCGAACCTGGCGCGGATCGACTCGGTGCTCCTCCGCGCGGCCGACCGCCATGTGAGCGTTCAACGTGTGGGCGACTACGTGCTGGTGCGCATCGCCGAGGAGGCCACCTTTCCCAAGAACGAGCACGCGCTCGCCCTCATGAAGCCCGAAGGAAGAGCAATTCTGCACGACTTCGGACGCTTTCTCTCCGGGGGGCTGGTCAACGAGATCGACCAGGTGCAGGTGGTCGGCCACACCAGCAGCGAGGGAAGCGACGAGCGCAACTGGGTGCTGAGCTCGGCGCGCGCGGCGACGGTGGCGCTCTTTCTGATCGACAGCGCCGGGGTCCCCGCCTGCCGCGTGTCGGCGCTGGGGCGCAGCCACTACTACCCGGTGCGCCCCGCTCGCGCCCGCGCGGGCGCGAAAGCCGACCCCGCCGACCGACGCATCGAGCTGGAGATCCGCCCGCAGCTTCCGGGCGATACCGTGCAGCGGCACCGGCGCGACGCCTGTGTCGACAGCCGCCGATGAACGCCGCCGCGCCCTCTTCGGCCGACGCCCTTCGCGGCCGCCTCGACGTGTCCGACGATGCGCGCCGGCACCTGGTCCGGGTGGAGAGCGAGGCCTGCGAGCTCCTGACCGCGCTCGATACGCGCCTGGCCGGCGGCGACCCGGCGCTGGCCGCATCGGCCGCCGACCTCACGGGCTTCCTGGCCGGCGTGAAGAGCCCGCTGCTGCGTGCCCTCGGGCGGCGGGGCAGCGACCTCGACGCGGGCGGGCTGGCCCGCAGGTCGCTCGACCACGCCTGGAACGCGGTTCGGGGGCGCGCCACCCGCGCGATCGAGCGCCACGACGTGGCGGTGGAGTTGGAGCGCATGCTGCGCCGCGTCCGTGATCGGTTCTCCGGGCGGCTGCCCTGGCACCTGGCGCGCGCGCTGGACGCGGCCGGCGTGGACGAGGGCACGCTCCGCACCCGCGAATCCGCGTGGCTGCGGGCCCGCCACGAGCGGCTGCAGCGGGTGGAGGAGGAGCTCGCCGCGGCCGAGCGCCGGCTTCCCGCGTACGTGGACGAGCCGCTGGAGGTGAAGCGCTGGCCCGACGCGGTTTCGCGTGCGGAGCTTGCGGCGGCGGTGGAAGAGGCCGACCCGTCCCGCGCGGCGGGTGCGTCACCCGGCCGGGCCGAGGCGCTGCGGACGCTTTCCGCGCGGCACCTGGCGCGCCTGCGCGGACGCCCGGGAGCGGCACGCCCGGCCCCCGCGCTCGACGAGATCGCCGCCCGCGAGTCGGTGGCGCTGGTGGACGCGAAACTCGCGCCCGGCACCGCCGACCTCGACGCGTGGGGCGTCCTTCTCCGCCACGCGGCGCGCAACCGGGCTCCCTCCCCTGCTGATCCCTCGTCGGCGGCGGAGCCCCGCGAGCCCGCCCCCGCATCCACCCTGTACGTGGTTCCGCTCTTCGGTCCCTACGTCCTCATCCGGATGGGCGACGGGTGGCCGGTGCAGGTGCGGGGGCGCGGGGTCCGCTGTGGTGTGCGGGCCGAGTGCGTGGCCGCCGTCCCTCCGCGGGCCGACGCCGTGGCCGTGGATCCCGCGGCCTGGGCGGGACCGCTGTTCGACCTCCCGGCCGACCCGGGGGGCTACTGGCTGGAAACCGGCACCCCGGCCGTCGTCCTCCCCTTCGCCCGCATTTCCGCCGATCGGTGGCTGGCCGAGGTGGTGGCGCGGGGCACCCTGCGGGTGGGCGCGACCCCCGCCTGGGAGCGCCTGCCGCGGCGGTCGCGGGCGTCGGTCCGCATCCTCGCTCCCGCCGGCGCGGTCGCAGGCAACGCGGTGCTCGCGACCGGAAAGCCCGTCCGCACCGAGCAGGCCTTCGGCTGCGAGACGCGGGTGGTTCCGCTCCCCCTGCGCGACCTGACGCACGGTTGGCTGCGCACCGCCTCCACCGAAGCCGGAGAACGCGCGGTGCGGCACGAGCACGCCTTCTTCCGTGCGCTGGAAACCCGAACCACGGGGCGCTCGCCGCGGTGCCTGGGCCGCCCCGCGCGGGGGCCGGGCTATCTCTATGCGCCGCCGGTGGCCCTGCCCCTCGCGTCCTCCGCCGCGCTGCGGGCGTGGCGCGATCAGGATCCCCGCGCGCTGGTTGCCGCAGCCGCGCGGCTGTGGCGTGAGCTCTCGGTGGTTGGACTCGGACTGGGGATGTACCACCCCGCTGCCATCGGGTATCGCGTGGCCGGGGGGCCGTTCGGGTCCGCCGCCGCGTTGCACGCGGTGGCGCTGGCTGCCCCCCTGGGTACGCTGCTCGGCAGGCCCTACCGCGCCGCGCCGGCCGGCATCCCCCCGCTGGATCGCCTGGGACGCCTTCCGCCGCATCCCGCCCAGGCCGCGGGAACGCCCGCGAGCCGGGAAACCGAGGCGGCGCTGTTCGCGGTGTACGCGCTGGACCTGCTCGCCGAAGCTCCGCTGGAAAGCGTACCGGAGCAATGGGAGGACCTCGTCGCCCGGCTTTCGGCTCCGCAGCGGACCTTCCGGGAGCCGGAGGTGGCGGCCGGACTGGTCGACGGGCTCGCCGCGGGAGCTTCGGGCGACCTGGTGCTCCGGGTCGCGGCGCTCGCCGGACAAGGCGAAGCCCTGATCGCCGCCGGGTAGGCCGGGCGAACCCCGGCAGCGGGTGAGAATCCGGAAGAAACCATCAATCGAGGCGGGTTACAATGAGGATCGTGGTTGCATCGAAACTGGCCGTCCTCGCCACCGCGGCCGCCTTCACCCCGGCCTGGGGCCAGCCGCGCGAGGGGCTTGCGGACTGCGGCGCCCGCCCTCCCATGCGGTACGCCGCCGTCTTCGACGCCTCGTCGAGCGTGCGCGACAACCCGGCCCTGCGCGCCGAGACGGAAGCAAGCTACCGCAAGCTCCTCGGCCTGCTCGCCGGCCTCCTGTGCACCGGAGACAAGCTCGCGGTCTACACCTTCGTGGCCGACAGCGCCACCCGCATGGATCCGCTGGTGGAGATCACGTCGTCTTCGCGCACGCCCTCGCTCCTGAGCGTCACCGCGCAACGGGTGATCGAAGCCCGCTCGAGCCACACGGACCTTCAGCTGGTCACCCGCGGGATCGTCCGCGACGTGATCCCCGACATGGCGCCGGATGCGATTTTCGTGGTCACCGACGGATCGTACTACCCGCTCCGCCCCACCCCCGGTGACCGCACGCTCGCCGGGGTGCGGGACCGCCTCACGGCGCTGGCCACCTTCGTCACCGACTCGGTGCGGCCGGACAGCTCGAGGGTGTTCGTGATCGGGGTGAACGCCGCAAACAGCTACGCGGTCGACCGTCAGCTCGACGCGGTTCTGCCCGCCGCCTCGTCGCAGCGCCGCTGGAAGAACGTCGACCTGCTCGACGACCACGGGGAAGACCTGCTCGGCGCGGTGTTCGGCGCGCGGTACATCGGCCTGTCGGACCTCTCCCTCTGGGACGTCCTGGTCGGGTTGCCGCAGTCGGTGTGGGCGCGGCGCCTGGGTTATCTCACCGACCGCGACCTTCCCTGGAACGAGGTGAGCACGCTCTCCGTGCAGCACCTGGTGTACGTTCCGGGCGGCCCGGGTGGAAGCACGTCATGCGCCCTGCCCGCCGCGGACAGCGTGCCGGCGAGGGTCGAGCAGGCCGGGTATGCCGTGGCCGGCGGGGTCCTGTGCAGCCTCGGCCACCCGACCCCGGCGCAGATCGCCGCGATTCACGTTTCGTCCAGGTTCTACGCATTCCGCCAGGGCACGTCGCTGTGGCCCGCCGCCAGCACCGACCATGTCCGCGGCCTGAACGACGTGCTCCTGCGGGATTCGAGCAACGAGTGCAGCGGGGGAAGCGTGAGAAATTACTTCGCCCGTGGTAACCGGTGGCCCCCGCCCGACGCACCGCACGTGGGCGAGCTTCGCATCTCGCCCGTCGACATCATCACGTGGAGTGAGCCGATCGAGCTGATCCGGCTGGGTAGCGCCGGCTGTGTGGTCCCACGCTTCACCAGCGGAGAGTGGCCAGGTTCCCCCGGCGATTACTTCGTGAAGGTCGCCCATGACAGGACCTCGGTGTTCCGCGTGACCGTGGACTCCGCACGCAGCCAGGTCATGGAAGCGTACATCCGCCCGGGCGGGCTGCCGTTCCCTTCGGACCGGATCGCCCTCGTGCGGGTGTGCGTCAGAACCCGGCCGGCGCTCTCCGGGCACGAGCGGATGTGGATGCATCTCGGCGACAGGTTTCTCCTGCTGACCCTCGAGCGTGGCCGCCGCTGCGCCAGCGCCGCCTCGGGCGTAGCCGCGTTTTCGGGGCTGGTGGGGCTGGAGCACACCGACCGCGGCTCGGCGGAGGTGTTCGTGGTGAATGAGAACGACGATCCGGACAGCCCGCAGTACGGCGAGTGGGTACCGGTCACATTGAAGAGAGATGGAAAGCTGTTCCTGTCGTGGCTGTACCTCGGTCTCTCGTTCATGGGCGGAATGGTGGTGCAGATGGTCTACGCGTGCGTGACCAGCCGCGGGTTCCACGCAGACCGGCTTGGCCGAATCGCCACGTGGAGCGGTGCAGTGGTTTCGGGGATCATCGTGGCGGTGGTGGCGGAGTTCGTGGTGCTGGTGATGGAAACCGATGTAGACTCGGACAGAATTCCTGTCATCTTCGCGCTGTCCGTGCTCGCGCACATGGTCAAGCTGCTGGCAGCCACGCTGGTGCCCGAGCACGTGGAAGAGTTCCTGCTCACCGACTGAATCTACCGGGCCATCATGAAGATTCAGGACGTGCGAACCGCAGCGGAGCGCCGCACCTTCGCCAACGCCGTGACGGTGATCGTGGTTCTCGCGCTGGTGTCGCTGACGCTGGAATGGCGTTCCGGCTCGGATTTTGGCGAAATTGCGAGCTCTTTCGCCAGCTTCGGGATCATCCTCTCCGTCGCGGCCTTCCGCTTCTTCGTACGCAGCAGTGATCCCACGTCCGGAGAGAAGCTGTGGATCACCGCGCTCTGGAACGCGGCGATCGATCTCGTGGGCCGGCTCCTTCCCGGCGGGGCTGCGGCTCCTCCCTCCCCCGCCCCGGCCCCAGCCTCAGCCCCGCAGCGGAGTTCCTCCTCGACCGTGACTCTCCCCGGTCGATCCACCGGGGACGACGGTGTTCGCCGGGACACGTACGATTGATGCGCGGGTGAGGCTGGCAGCGCGATGATGAGGACGGCACTTGAGGCGGGCCGGTCACAAGCACCTTGCGCTCAAGGTGCGTGAATGCACCGCGTCGCCACGGGCGCCACTCACGCGGCCGCAAGCGCAACGTCGAGCTCACCCGCACCCATCCCTCCGCGCGGCCGGCGATGGCTAACCGTGGGCCGTTGGGGCGCATCCACGGAGGCAGTGCGACGGGGCCACGCACCAGCGGCTCCTCGTCGTTCGGCGCCGGCCGTCAGCGCCGGTACCGCCCCGGGCGCGCCCCGGTTCCCGAGCGCGACCACGACATTGCGCAGCAGCCCGGCGCCTGGGTAGGGCCATGGCGGTGCATGGCCGATGGCCGCCTTGTCGACGACCAGCCGGGCTGGAGCGGATGCCCATCACTCCGGCGCTGGCTCAGGCTCAGCGCCCTCTCCGGCTCGCTCAGGCTCGCCACCTCTCCCGTCCGGGGATAGATAGGATTCTCCAGCGCCTGCGCCACTCCTCACCGGCACCGCTGCGTCTGCCTCGCACGGGTGTCCGCAGGGAGGACGATGCCGAGGCATACCCCCTCTCCCGGTACGGGAGAGGGATTGCGCTCCAAGGCGCAGGGAGAGGGCGCCGCGGCCGCGGATGCGAGACGAACTCCGGACCGGAGAGAAAACCGCTCTAACGCCTCGGCCGCAGGGACAGATCGGAAACCCAGAGCTCGGCTCCGGCGCCATCGTCGGTGGCGCCGCAGTACAGCGCAATCGCAACCGTGCGTACCTGCTCGGCAACCACGCCGAGCAGGTTCTCCTCGATCTCCCTCCGGATGTCGAGCTCGTAGTCCTTGTAGAGCCGCTCCTTCTCGACGTCGATGTAATGAACGTTGTTTCCGCCGTTCCCGCGCCTTGGCACGCCGACGAGCGGGGTATTGGCCAACGGGTTCTGCACGTAGCTGTAGAAGCTCGTCATACCGAGAAACCGGCCGTCTGCGTCCAGATACTGCAGCATCACCGTCGCGATGCCCGTCCCGCTGAAACCGATCATCGGCCCCTCGTGCGACGAGGCGCGAAACGTTCCGCGAAATACGTAGTCAGGTCCGGGAACGGAGACCTTCTGCGTGAACAGGAGACTGCCCCTCCCTTCGTAGGTGAGATGAAGCGCATACCCGGAACGTGCGTCCGCGAACGATACGATCTCGTTGGTGCCCTTGCCCCCGACCCGATCGGCCGAGCGGGTCCATTCCGCAAAGCGGTTCTGGAATCCGCCGTTCTGGACCGTGTTTCCTGATTCGTCCAGCGGTGGTGGCCGGTAGGCCGAATCTGGGACCGGGGAAGGGGCCGCGGGCGGCGGGGCGACCCGGGCGGCTGCCGAGTCGGGGGAGGAGGGAGGTGCGGGGAGGCTGGGTTCCAGGTTCCGGTCCGGGCGGAGGTACACAGCTCCCACCCCGGCGGCACCGGCGACCGCCAACGTGATGACCGCTCGCTTCGTCCAGCCTGGCGCGCGTGGCGGCCTGCTCGTGGGCGAAACCAGCACGAGCCGCGCGGGATCGATATCCGGCTGCGCCGCCAGTCGCGGGCAGTCGCGCTCGGAGAAGTGCGAAAGTCCCACGGCACTGCGCGCCTGGTCGAACGCGGCCTGTATCGATTCGCCGAAACCCATGGCGCGGTAGAACGAGCTGCCGAACGTGATCGCCGCCTCGTCGGTGATCTCTCCGCGCATCCCGATGGCGCATCCGACCACGCCGGCGATCGCTTCCGCCTGCGCGTAAGAATCGCAGGCGTTGAGCACAACCAGCCGGATGTTGCCTGGGAAAGATCGGAACAGCGTCGTGAGCGCCTCCCCTTGCACCCTGTGTGGCCGCTGACCTGCCGGATCCATGAGAATCAGACCCTCGCTCCAGCCATGGGCGCTGAAATGAACCACCTGCGGCCGTACCTCGTACAGGGCCTGGAGCAGGTCGTCGGGTCGCGCCGCCAGACGGAGGTCGACCTCCACCGCGTCGCGGTACTCGGACAGGCGAATTTTTTCCCGGATGCCCCGGACGTCTTCGTCCAGCCGAAGTCGCGGCCGGCGCCCACCCGGCGGAAGGGAAAGTGGGTCGGCGGCAAAGAAGAGGATTTTGAGTTTGCTCATGATCGCGATGGAGGAACACGACTTCCGCAGCCGGGGAAAATCCCCCGCTGTCACCACCGGGGAGGAACGGCGGAATCAGGATCGAAAGATCGATCGCGGATGAAGCCGAGGCGAGCGTGGCGCCCGGGGACCAGCCGATGAGCCGACTGCAGTGAACGGGCTGTGCGACGGTTCGAAGTTCGCGTATCCGAACGCGTTCAACAACCTTTCAAGATCGAGGAAACCGAGCCGGGGTGTTTTCCTTCAGATCGTCGCCTCCACACGAAGACCTGCGGGGACTGGGGAGTCGCCTAAAGCAGGCCTTCCTGCGCGCGCACGCGGGGCTTTCCGCTTGCCCCTCCGTGCAGCTCCGGGATCAAGGCTTGGACCGGCCGGCACTTCGCGGCAGGCAATCTCCAGAAGGCGGTGGAGCTGTTCGAGCGGCGCCTGAAGATTAGCCGCGCCCGCGGCGACCGCAGGAGCGAGGGGCACATGCTGGGGAACCTGGGCGCGGCGTACCGGCGCCTTCGCCAGTTCGACCGCGTGCGGGAGTACATCGAGTGCGACCTGGCGCTGGCCCGCGAGATCGGCGACCGGCTGGGCGAGGGGCAGGCAATGGGCAACCTTGCCATCCTCGAACGCAACCTGGGCAAGGCGCGCCGCGCCATCGAGCTCTTCGAGGAGCGCGTCCGCCTGGCGCGGGAACTGGGGGACCGGCGAGGAGAAGCGATCACGCTCTTCAACGCCAGCCTTGCCTGCCGGGACTTGGGCGAGATGGAGAGCGCCAGGTCCAACGCCCGGGCGGCGTGGAGAATCTTCCACGCAATCGGGGACGCAAACGCCGACGCCGTCCAGCGTTTGCTCCGGGAATGGGGATAGGTCTTTCCTCTCGTTTCGGCTCCTCTAGAACCCGGCCTTCGACTCCATCGCTAGCCGTATCTCCTGTCGCACCGACGCGTCTTCCTCCACCTCCGTCCTCTCCCGCAGCGCCTGCCTCGCTGCCTCCGTGCCGATCCGCCCCAGCGCCCACGCCGCGTGCCCCCGCACCAGCGGCTCCTCGTCGTTCAGCGCGACGGTGAGGGCGGGAACGGCCTCGGGCGAGCCCCAGTTGCCCAGCGCGACGGCGACGTTGCGCAGGAGGCCGCGGCGCTTGGTGCGTTTGATGGGCGAGTTCCTGAAGCGGCGGCTGAACTCCTCCTGCGTCATCGTCATCCACCCGATGAGCGATGGCCCGTCCAGCCCCTCGCGCGCCAGGAACGCCGCCTCGTTCGTCGGCTGGGCGAAGCGGTTCCACGGGCACACCTCCTGGCAGATGTCGCAGCCGTAGACGCGGTTGCCGATCATCGGCCGCAGCTCGCGGGGGATGGGGCCCTTCAGCTCGATGGTGAGGTAGGAGATGCAGCGCCGCGCGTCCATCACCGGCGCGCCGGCGGCGTCGCGGCCGAGGAGCGCGCCGGTGGGGCAGGCGTCCAGGCAGCGGTGGCAGCTGCCGCAGTGGTCGCTCGCGAACGGGTGATCGTACTCCAGCTCCACGTCGAGCAGCACCTCGCCGATGAAGTGGTACGAGCCGCGGCGCGGGTGGATGAGCATGGTGTTCTTCCCCTGCCACCCGATTCCCGCGCGCTGGGCCAGCTCGCGCTCCAGCACCGCGCCGGTATCCACGTACGCGCGCCCGCCGGCGGGGACGAGCTCGGCGGCGATCCACTCCTGCAGCGCGATCAGCCGCTCCTTCATCAGCTCGTGGTAGTCGTCGCCGCGCGCGTAGCGGGCGACGATGCCGCGCGAGGCATCGCCCGTCACCGCCGGATCGGCGTCCGGCACGTAGTAGCGGAGGGCGACGACGACGGCGGACCTGGCGCCGGGGACGAGGACGGCGGGGTCCTTCCGCCTGGCGACGGCGTCTTCGCGGGAGAGGTAGCCCATCTCGCCGTGCATCCCGAGCGCGACCCAGCGCTCGTAGGCGTCGCCGTGCGCGCTCGGGTGCGCGGGGGCGATGCCGACGAGGTCGAAGCCCATCTCCCGCGCGCGGTTGCGGATCCGCGCGGAGAGTGCGGCGGGCGAGAGCGCGGCCGTCTGCGTCATCCCGCCGCATACACCCGTGCACGTGCGGGCGTGCCCTTCCGCCCTCCGCATCCGTGCTGTACGTTTCCGCAGCGCGCTGGGCTTCAGCGACACCCACGGCATCGCCATCGCATTTGGCACTCAGGACCTGGCACTCCGGACTCGATCGAATGCACCTCGTCTTCCCCTCCGACGAGCATCTCCCCGGATACGTCGCCGCGCTGGAGCGGGGATGGTCGCCGGACAACACGCGTCCCGAGGCGGCCATCCGCGAGCAGCTCGCCGCGATCGCGAGCGACCCGGCGGCGTTCCTGCGCGGAATGGTGGACCTGGAGGCGAAGGGGCCGGCGGTGACCCTTCCCGACGGCTCCACCGTTCCGCGGCTTCCCGGCTACCGCAAGTGGATGTGGGACGGCGAGTTCTGCGGGAGCATCGGCTTTCGCTGGCAGCCGGGGACCGCGGAGCTGCCGCCGCACGTGCTGGGGCACATCGGCTACGCAACGGTGCCGTGGAAGCGCAACCGCGGCTACGCCACCCTCGCGCTCCGCCTCCTCCTCCCCGAGGCGAAGGCGCTCGGGCTGGAGTACGTGGAGCTCACCACCGATCCCGGCAACGTCGCGTCGCAGCGCGTGATCACGGCCAACGGCGGCGTGCTGGTGGAGCACTTCACCAAGCCGGCGCAGTACGCCCACGAGGAAGGACTCCGCTTCCGCATCGACCTGCGCTGACCGCCATCTCCGCGCGTCTCCGGATCCTCATCTCCCCCACCCGCCTTTCCCTTCCGCGCGGCCGCTCGCGTTTACCACAGACACTTTCGTCTCCGGCCGCGATCCGCTAGAATTCCCGCGCTTCCACCGGAAACACCGTACGCGATCCACATCCCCCACCCTTTGCAGTTCCCCGCGTGAGCGAGTACCGCCCCGAAAACCCGCTGATCGTGCAGGGCGACCAGAGCGTGCTGGCCGAGGTCGGCAGCCCGCGCTTCGCCGAGGCGCGCGACCGCATCGCGCCCTTCGCCGAGCTGGTGAAGAGCCCCGAGCACGTGCACACCTACCGCATCACCCCGCTCTCCGTCTGGAACGCCCGCGCGGCCGGGACCGACCCGGGCGAGATCATCGCGGCGCTGCGCGAGTACGCCAAGTACCCGGTGCCCGCCGTGGTCGAGACCTCGATCCGCGACGCGGCCGCCCGCTACGGCCGGCTGCGGATGGAGCGCGGCCCCGACGGGATCGTGCTGTCGGCCGACGAGCCGGAGCTGGCGGAGATGATCGCGCGCGTGCGCGGCGTGGCATCGCACCTGGGCGAGCGCGTGTCTCCCACCGCGTTCGCCGTGCCCCCCACCGAGCGCGGGCGGCTGAAGCAGGCGCTGGTGAAGGCCGGGTGGCCCGCCGAGGACCTGGCCGGCTACACCCGCGGCGAGCCGCTCCCCATCTCGCTGCGCGCCACCACGCGCGGCGGCGAGGCGTTCGGCCTGCGCGCGTACCAGGCCGAGGCCGCGGGCGCCTTCCACGCGGGCGGGAGCGAGCGCGGCGGCAGCGGCGTGGTGGTGCTCCCCTGCGGCGCGGGAAAGACGGTGGTGGGGATGGAGTGCATGGCGCGGGTCGGCAGCTCCACCCTGGTCCTGACCACCAGCGTGACCGCGGTGCGCCAGTGGATCGGCGAGCTGCTGGACAAGACGACCCTGCACGAGGACCAGATCGGCGAGTACACCGGGCAGGCGAAGGACGTGCGCCCGGTGACCGTGGCCACCTACCAGGTGCTCACGCACCGGGACAGGGCCGATGCGGCCTTCCGCCACCTGGAATTGTTCGACCAGCGCGACTGGGGGCTGATCGTGTACGACGAGGTGCACCTCCTTCCCGCCCCCGTCTTCCAGGTGACGGCCGCGCTGCAGGCCCGGCGGCGGCTGGGGCTGACCGCCACGCTGGTGCGCGAGGACGGGCGCGAGGACGACGTGTTCGCCCTGATCGGCCCGAAGAAGGCCGACGTGCCGTGGAAGGAGCTGGAGGGGCAGGGATGGATCGCGAAGGCGGCGTGCACCGAGGTGCGCGTGCCCATGCCGAAGGAGCTGCGGATGCCGTACGCGGTGGCCGACGCGCGGCAGCAGTTCCGCATCGCCAGCGAGAACCCCGACAAGCTGGGCGTGGTGCGCCGCATCCTGGAGCGCCACCCGGGCGAGCCGGCGCTGGTGATCGGGATGTACGTGGAGCAGATCGAGTGGATGGCGGGCCAGCTCGGCATTCCCGTGCTGACGGGAACCACCGGGCAGCGCAAGCGCGACGCGCTGTACCGCGACTTCCGCGAGGGGCGGCTTCCCGTGCTGGCGGTGAGCAAGGTGGCCAACTTCGCCGTCGATCTTCCGGATGCCGCGGTGGCCGTGCAGGTGTCGGGGACCTTCGGCTCGCGGCAGGAAGAGGCGCAGCGCCTGGGCCGCATCCTCCGCCCCAAGAAGGGCGCCAACCAGGCCCACTTCTACACCCTGGTCAGCCGCGACACCTCGGAGCAGGAGTTCGCGATGAAGCGGCAGCTCTTTCTCTGCGAGCAGGGATATGCGTACCGCATCGCGGATCCGCGGGAGATCTGAGGTGAAAGTGCCAAGTGCCAAGTGCCAAGTGCCAAGTGCCGGGTGCCACCGGATCGGGTACGCACCCGCACTAGAAACGCACAGAGAGACGTCATCCTGAGGCCGGCCACACCGTCTTCCCCTGCACGAATGGTTGCAGGCCAAAGGATCCATAAGCGAGGTCGCACGTGCGCTGCCGGATTGCGCGATCAATTCTCGAATCCGGTATCGTCCTGAATCGCGAACAATCGAGTTCGAGCTGAGATGAAGCTGGCGGACATCGACTGGGGCGCGGCGCTGGAGGCGCTGCCGCGGTGGGAGGCGCTTTCGCGCGCCGCCCGCCTCGCCTTCCTGCAGATCAAGCCCGGCGCGGCCGCGGAGCCCGCGGTGCTGGGCGCGGCGGTGGACGAGCTGGTGGCGGCGGGGTTCGTCACGCCGCCGGGGCCCAGGGGGCAGCTGTATCCCCACGCGCCGGAGCTGAAGCCGCTCCTGTCCGCGCTCCGGGCGATGGACCGCGTGCGCCCGCTGGACGGGCTGCGCGGTGCGCTCTCCGACGCGTACCTGCAGGACCAGCTCACGCACGAGGAGACGAACGCGCTGGCCGGAGGGCAGTCCACGGGCTACTACGGGTGGTCCGACCGCGGCGCGGTGGCGGCCATGGTGTCGTCGGTCGACTGGCTGAACGGCTTCCTGGCCACCGCGCCGGGATCCCCGCTGCTGGCATGGGAGCGGGCGCACCTCCCGCGCAGCGAGCAGCCCCGGCTCTTCGTCCCGGTCGTGGGCGAGGCGCTGCGGAGGCTGGTGCGCGCCCTGGCCGCGCACCCCGCCGGCGTTCCCCTCCGCTCGCTGGCGGAGCTGCTGCCGGACGCGACGCCCGGGCAACGCGCGGTGGCACTCGCGGCGGGGCTGCGCTACCTGCTCGTCTTCGTCTCCCTGCGGGAGCCGGGGCCGGACGCGGTGCTCGGCGTCCTTCCCGCCATCGTGCGGCGGATGGGACCGCCTCCGTCTCCGCCCGAGCCGGTGGAGGTGACGGAGACCTTCGAGGCGCCGTTCCGCGTCAGCGACATGACCACGGTGCTGGTGGACGCCGCCGCCGAGCCCATCCCCGTGCGCGGCAACGACGGCAGCCTGTACGTCCGCTCGCAGAAGGCGCTCGCGTCGCGGCTGCTGCGGCCGCCGGCCTGGGCCGACGCGGCGCTGGCCGTGGTCGGCGCCGGCGACCCCGACGAGGACGACAGCCCGGCGCTGCCACCCGAGCTGGCGGCCCGCATCGACCTGGCCATGGAGGCGCTGCAGGGGCTGCGGCTGGCGGGGGTGAGGTCGGGCGAGCGCTTCACCTTCACCGCCACCACGGCCGGGCGCGAGTGGCTGGCCCTGTCCGAGGGCGAGCGGCTGAAGCACGTGCTGGATGCGCTGCGCGCCTCGCCGCAGCGCAACCCGGGGTGGACGCCGGCCCGCCTCGCCACGATCGACTTCTTCGGCGTGCGCCTCCCGTTCGGGGTGGACGAGGCGAAGCCGGACCTGCGCGCCGCGCTTGCCGCGGCCTTCCTGTCGGCGCCGGCGGACGGGATGGTGCGGGTGGACGCGTTCACCCGCTACCACGCGGAGCTGCGGAACCCGTTCCTGGGGCCCGACGCGGCAGCCCTGCGCAAGCGCTCGAGCTACAGCGGGGCGCCGCGCACGCGCGAGGGCTGGGAGGGCGTGTGGGAGGAGCTCCTGGACATCTTCCTGCGGGTCCGCCTGGTCCCGCTGGGCGGCGCGCGGCTGGGACGGGTGGGCGACGACGCGGCCTTCGCGCTGACCGATGCCGGGCGCTACCTGCTGGGCGCCACCGACGAGCTGCGCCTGGCGGCGGCGGTGGACGGCGAGGTGGTGGTGCAGCCGGACTTCGAGATCGTCTTCCTTTCCGCTTCGCCGCGGTTGGAGGCGGAGCTGGCGCGCTTCGCCGAGCGCACGGGCACGGGCGTCGGCGCGCTGTTCCGCATCACCCAGGCGTCGGTGCTGCGCGCGGCCGAGCAGGGGGTGACGGCCGACCGCATGCTGAAGACGCTGGCCGGGGTGTCGCGCGCGCCGGTGCCGGCCAACGTGGCGCGCCAGGTGCGCGACTGGTTCGGCGGCACGCGCCGGGTGCGCATCCGCCCCGCGGTGCTGGTGGAGTGCCCCGACATGGAGACGGCGGCCCGGGTGAGCGCGCTGGGCGGCCCGCAGGTTTCCTCCGTCACCCGCACGCTCCTGCGCCTGGACGGCGACGCGAAAACCGTGTCCACGCTGGTGAAGAAGCTGCGCGCGAAGGGGATCTTCGTGCAGGAGTGATCCCGCTCGGCGCCCCGGCGCACTCGAACTTTCACTCCGACATCGCCCCCATGATCGACCTGCTGGAGATCGAGACCTTCCTGGACGCCGGCGCGCTGGCGGCCCTGGCGGCGGAGATGGAGCGCGCGGGCGGCGGGCCGGCCACGGTGCTGAGCCAGACGCCCGACGGCGCCGTCCGCCCCGCGACGCGCCGGACGACGCGGCTCGCGCTGCCGCCGGAGGTGCGCGAGGAGGTGAAGCGCCGGCTGATGGACGGCAAACCGGCGCTGGAGAAGCACTTCGGCGTGGCGCTGGGCGAGTGCGAGGAGCCGCAGTTCCTGCGCTACCAGGAGGGCGACTTCTTCGTGGCGCACCAGGACGGCAACACGCCGCTGGTGTGGGACGAATCGCGCTTCCGCCGCGTCTCCGCCGTCGTCTTCCTGAACCCGCAGGCGCCGGAGCCCGCGGCGGGGACATACGGCGGCGGCGAGCTCGTCTTCCACGGGCCGTACACCGGGCCCACCCTCCGCGTCGCTGCGGGCGCGCGGCCCGGCTCGCTCGTCGCCTTCCGCGCGGAAACGACGCACGAGGTGCTCCCCGTCACCCACGGCGTGCGCTACACCATCGCCGCGTTCTTCCGCGCGCCGGCGTAGGACCCGATCCGGCGGCGGTTTGCATACGGAGACTCGGAGGCACGGAGAACTCATCGCGGTTCTCCGTGCCTCCGTATCTCCATGCCTCTGTGTGATCCTCATTCCCAACGCGGGCGGGGCGATGGCTGTTGTATAGCGCAGGATCGCCATCGAAACGCTCACGGGAAGGGAGATGCGGATGCGCCGCTCGCTCGCGCTGGTGATGACGTTCGTGGTGCTCGTTCCCGCCGCGCTGTGGAGTCAGACGGGCGGCGCGCGGAGCTGGGAAGGCCACCTCCGCATCGGCGGGCGCGGCCGCAGCTACCTCGTGGACCTGCCGCCGCAGTACGACGGACGCCATCCGCTGCCGCTGGTGCTGATGTTCCACGGCGGCGGCGGGGACGCGGCCGGCGCGCGGCGGCAGACGGGGCTCAGCGAGGTCGCGCGCGGCGCGGGGTTCATTGCCGTGTACCCGAACGGGACGGGGCGCTTCCGCGGCCGGCTGCTGACCTGGAACGCGTGGAGCTGCTGCGGCTACGCCCAGGCCCAGCGCGTGGACGAGGTCGCGTTCGTGCGCGCGCTGCTCGACACGCTGCAGCGCACGCTGCGCATCGACCCCGCTCGCGTCTACGCCACGGGAATGTCGAACGGGGGGATGATGGCGTACGCGGCCGGCTGCGCGCTCGCCGACCGCTTCGCCGCGATCGCGCCGGTGTCGGGCGAGCTGACGGTGCCGGTCTGCCGCCCGCCGCGCCCCGTCTCCGTGCTGGCCATCCACGGCACCGCGGACGACCACATTCCCTTCAACGGCGGCGTGGGAAGCAAGGCGCTGGCGCGGCACGACGCGCGGAGCGTGGCTTACGCGATCGACACCTGGCGGCGGCTGGACGGCTGCTCCGCCGCGCCCGCCGCCGCCCGCAGCGGCACCGTCGTGCGCACCAGCTACGGCCCCTGCGCGCGCGGCACCACGGTGGAGCTGATCGCCATCCAGGGCGGCCCGCACGCGTGGCCCGGCGGGGAGCGGATGGCCCGCTTCCTCGACCGCCCGAGCGACGCACTGGACGCATCCCGCGTCATCTGGGACTTCTTCGCGGCGCATCCGCGGTCACAGGCGCCCTCCTCTGAACGGCAGGATCTCACACGGAGGGAACGGAGGTAACGGAGGACTGATCGAGCTATCCTCCGTTCCCTCCGTTCCCTCCGTTCCCTCCGTGTGATTCATTCAGAGAACGAGACGAGCGAAGATGCTTCCGGCGCGCCCCGATGCCGGACAGCAGTCCCTCAGGGACTTTGTGCAGTTGTTGCCCGCGAATTCATTCGCCTTCCCGGCTTCGGCGTCCCGATGTCTTGCCCGCGCAGGACTGCACCGGTACCATCGAAGCTCGCGCACCTCCGCGCTCTCCATCCCGATCCCCATCTCCCGAATCCCGAGCCATGACCGCATTGCAGCCGCGCGGGCGCCGCGCCCTCCGCCACGTCCGTCTCCCGGCGCTCCTGATCGCGGCGGCGCTGGGGGCGGCGGCGTGCAGGGGCGACGCGAAGGAGACGGCTGCCGTGGGCGAGCGGGCGCGCGCGACGGCCGTGGCCGCGCCGGACACCGCGGAGGCGGCGCGCGCGCCGGCGGTGGACCCGGCGGCCGACAGCACGATGGGCGAGGTGGCCACCGTCCGCGGCCTGACCGGCGGCGACCGCGCGTGCTACATGGACCTGGAGTCCGGCGGCGCCGTGAAGGGGCAGCAGGAGGCCGCTTTCGGCCTGTGCGAGCGCCGCGAGCTGGTAGGCAAGCGCGTGCGGGTGGAGCGCCGCCGCGCGTGGGTGCTCGCCGCCTCGTGCGAGGGCGACCCGGAGTGCGCACGCCGCGACACCGTGGACCTCATCGTCTCCGCCGAGCCGCTGCGGGCGACCACATCCGCGCCCGCCGCGGGCGCGCATCGCTGAGCGCCGTCTCCGCCTCTCCCGATCGCCATCTCCATCTTCCCATGACCTCGATCCGCCGCGCGAAGCCGTGCGGCGGGAATCCGGTGCGCGATCTGCATTGATCGGCGGCCGCCACCCGGGCCGTCCGGGCTGGCGACGCTTTCCGCGTTTCCGCAGGGGAGGGCCGAATGACCATCTCCATCTTCCCGCGCCGTTCGCTCGCGCTCGTGGCCGCCGCGATGGCCGCGGCCGCGTGCAGCAGCCCGGCGCGCCTGTCCGTGGCCGCGGGGACGGGGCCCGCGCCGATGCTGCCCGCGCCGCGCGTGGGGCTGCTCCCGAACGTGCTGATCGCCCCGGCGCGCGGCTGGCCCCGGGGGGTGATGCCGCAGGCGGCGCCGGGCACCGCCGTGGGCGCGTTCGCCACGGGGCTGGAGCATCCGCGCTGGCTGTACGTGCTCCCCAACGGCGACGTGCTGGTGGCCGAGACCAACGCGCCGGTGCGGCCCGACGACGGCAGGGGGATCAAGGGATGGTTCTTCCGGCGCCTGCAGGGGAAGGCGGGCGCGGGGGTGCCGAGCGCCAACCGCATCACCCTGCTGCGCGACGCCGACGGCGACGGGGTGGCCGAGGTGCGCACACCCTTCCTGGAGGCGCTGAACTCGCCGTTCGGGATGGCGCTGATCGGGAGCGACCTGTATGTCGCGAATAGCGACGCGGTTGTCCGGTTCCGCTACAATCCGGGCGACACGCGCATCAGCGGCGGCTCCACGCGCGTGGTGGACCTGCCGGCGGGGCGCATCAACCACCACTGGACCAAGAACATCCTGCCCTCGCGCGACGGGACGAAGCTGTACGTGACCGTGGGCTCCAACAGCAACGTGGGCGAGAACGGGATGGCGGCCGAGGAGGGGCGCGCGGCGATCTGGGAGGTGGACCTGCGCACCGGCGCGCACCGCGTGTTCGCCACCGGCCTGCGGAACCCCAACGGGCTGGCGTGGGTGCCCGAGACGGGCGCGCTGTGGACGGCGGTGAACGAGCGCGACGAGATCGGCAGCGACCTGGTGCCGGACTACATCACCTCGGTGCGCGACGGCGGGTTCTACGGCTGGCCGTACAGCTACTACGGGCAGACGGTGGACGACCGCGTGAAGCCGCAGCGCGCCGACCTGGTCTCCCGCGCGATCCGGCCGGACTACGCGCTGGGGCCGCACACCGCCTCGATCGGGCTGGCCTGGTCGGCGGGAACGAGCCTGCCGGGCACCTTCGCACACGGGATGTTCGTGGGCCAGCACGGATCGTGGAACCGCGAGCCCCGCAGCGGCTACCGGGTCATCTTCGTCCCCTTCGCCGGCGGCGCGCCGCGGGGCCAGCCCGTGGACGTGCTCACCGGCTTCCTGGACCCCGCCGGCAACGCGTACGGCCGCCCCGTGGGCGTGGCCCTCGACCGCCGCGGCGCCCTCCTCGTCGCGGACGACGTCGGCAACACCATCTGGCGCGTCACCGCGGCGCCGGGCATGGCGGCGGCGAGGTAGGAATCGCGGCAAGCTCCATCTCCACGGCGTTGAATGCTTGGAAGATGCGAGTGAACTCGCGGCTACAACGGCACACAGTCCGCCCGCGCGGACTTCCCCGATGCCTGGCGAACGCGCAGGCGCCGAGGCAGCAGTCCCGCAGGGACTTTGTGCTGTTGTTGCCGCGAATTCATTCGCCTTCAGTTACCCTGGGCCGACCACCTCCATCTCACTCCCAGCCTGAACGGCCGATGCTCTACATGGTGGTCGAGCACTTTCGCGGGGGTGATGCGGCGCCGGTGTACGCGCGGTTCCGCGAGCGTGGGCGGCTGGCGCCGGACGGGCTGCGCTACGTGGCCAGCTGGGTGACGGCCGACCTGCGCCGCTGCTACCAGGTGATGGAGTGCGACGACCGGCGCCTGCTGGACGAATGGATCGCCGCGTGGAGCGATCTGGTCGACTTCGAGGTCGTGCCCGTCGTCACTTCCGCGGACGCGGCGGCCGCGTTCGCACCCACGAACGACCCCGCCTGAGGTGCAGCCGCGCATCTTTCTTGCGCAGAAAAATTCCGGAAACATGATTATAGCTGCCGACGATGGTTTGGCCGGCTGCGGTTCCCATCACCCTACAGGGAGGGCACCCGTGATCAGACCGGCAGCGGCATCCAGGGGATTGTTCAGCGTCGCCATCGCGGCGGCGCTGGCGTTCGGGGCGAGCCAGCTGATGGCTTCGCCGCAGGCGGCGGCCGCCTGTCCGTTCAATCCCGCGGCGGGACAGGTCGGTGCCTGCAGCACCCAGGCGGCCTGCTCGCAGACCTGCCTCTCCTACTTCCCGGAGAACGGCGGAACGGGATTCTGCCGCCAGGGCTGCTGCCTCTGCGCGACCTGAGGAGCGCCTAGGCGGCGGCGCGGAAGGGCCGGGGAATCGCCTCCCCGGCCCTTCTTCTTTCGATCTCCATTAACGATACGCTTGCGTTCCGTATCGCTACGTCGCATGTTGGTGATTATGAAACGAGAGCGTATCGAATCACCGGCGGTGGAGACGCGCGCGCCGGGGCGGCCGCGGAGCGAGGAGGCGCACGATGCCATCCTGGGCGCCGCGGTCGCGCTGATCCGCGAGGTGGGCTACGACGCGGTGACGATGGAGGGGATCGCGGCGAAGGCGGGCGTCGGCAAGGCGACGGTCTACCGGCGCTGGAAGGAGAAGGAGACGCTGGTGATCGAGGCGATCGGGCGGATCGTGGCCGCCATCCCCATCCCCGACACCGGCGGCGCGGAGGGCGACCTGATGGCGCTGATGCGCGCCGCGCTGGGGATGTACGCCGACCCCGCCAGCGGCCTGCTCCTCTCCGGCCTGGTCGCGGCGATGGCGCGGAGCGAGCGCATCGCCCACGCGGTGCGCACCGGCTTCGACGCCACCTGGCGCGCCGCCGTGCGCCAGGTGCTGGAGCGCGCCGTCGCCCGCGGCGAGCTGCGCGCGGGGCTGGACATCCGCCTCGCCACGGACGTCATCGGCGGGCCCCTCTTCTACCGCTACCTGATGTCCGGCGGCCCGGTAGACGAGCCGCTCGCGCGCGAGATCGTCTCCATCCTCCTCCGCGCCTTCGCCCGCGAAGGCGGCGGATGACGCGCAGCACTCAGCACTCAGCACTCGGCACTCGGCACTCGGCACTCAGCACTCAGCACTCAGCACTCAGCACTCAGCACTCAGCACTCAGCACTCAGCACTCAGCACTCAGCACTCAGCACTCAGCACTCAGCACTCAGCACTCAGCACTCAGCACTTAGGACTTAGGACTTAGGACTTAGGACTGATCCCCCAACCCGATCCCCAGGCGATCGGAGGTCGCGCCCATGCAGAGCCTCTTCTCCGACGACACGCGCCGCAACCCGTATCCGCTCTACGACCACCTGCGCGCGGCGTCGCCCGTGTTCCAGGAGCCGCAGTCCGGGCACTGGATGTTGTTCGACTACGACAGCGTGAAGCGCGCGCTGAACGACGCGGCCACCTTCAGCTCCGTCGTCTCCCCCAACTCGCCGCGGACTTCGCGGTGGCTCATCTTCGCCGATCCGCCGCGGCACACGCAGCTGCGCGGGCTCATCATGCGCGCCTTCACCCCGCGCGCGGTGGCCGCGCTGGAGCCGCGCATCCGCGAGCTGTCGCGCGAATTGCTGGACGGCGCGGCGCAGCGCGGGGAGATGGACCTGGTCGCCGACTACGCCGTCCCCCTGCCGCTGATGGTGATCGCGGAGATGCTGGGCGCGCCCGTGGCCGACCGCCCGCGCTTCCGCCGCTGGACCGACGCCATCGTCGCGCTGAGCCACGCCGTCGCCAACGACGCGCGGGCGCAACGGGCGGTGGAGAGCTTCGCCGCCGCGCACGACGAGATGGCGGCGTATCTCCCCGCCCTGCTGGAAGCCCGCCGCCGCGCGCCGCAAGACGACCTGCTGACGCGGCTGGTGGAGGTCGAGGTGGAGGGCGAGCGGCTGACCGAGGAGGACATCCTCGGCTTCTTCCAGCTCCTCCTGCTGGCCGGCCACGAGACCACGGCGAACCTCATCTCCAACGCCGTCCTCTCCCTGGTCGAGCACCCGGACCAGCTCGCGCGCATCCAGGCCGCGCCGCGCATCCTTCCCGGCGCCATCGAGGAGGTGCTGCGCTTCCGGTCCCCCGTCCAGGCGGTGTTCCGGGCCACGCGGCAGGAGGTGGAGATGCGCGGGCGCACCATCCCCGCGGGGCAGCTGGTGCTGGCGTGGATCGGCGCTGCCAACCGCGACCCCGCGCACTTCGACCAGCCCGCGCGCTTCGACGTGGGCCGCGATCCGAACCCGCACGTGGCGTTCGGGCACGGCATCCACTTCTGCATCGGCGCGGCGCTGGCGCGGATGGAGGGACGCGTGGCGCTGGCGCATCTCCTCGAACGGCTGGGCAACATCGAGCTGGCGGGCGTCGAACCGTGGGAGCCGCGCGAGGCCTTCCACGTGCACGGCCCCACGCGCCTCCCCATCCGCTTCGAGCCGCGCGAGCCCGCCGCGGTGTGACAGCGGAGTGGGTTGACGGGATCGGAGGGATGGGGATGACGGAGATGAGGCGAGGGGGATGACAGGGATGGGGCGATGGACGATGGGGATCGGATTACGATCGCGAAAATGCGAGTGAACTCGCGGCTACAACGGCACACAGTCCGCCTGCGCGGCGCCTGCGTGGACTCCCGGTGAATGCCCGGCCAACCGCGCGAATGCCGGGGCCGCAGTCCCGAAGGGACTTTGTGCCGTTGTTGCCCCCGAATTCCATTCGGGGTACTCGGACCGCGCTCGCTCTGGCTGAATCGCCGCCCGGACGATGCCGCCGTTCCCCGGGGTGCCGGCGCGGCTTATTCTTCAGCATCTCCCGCTCTTCCACGGCCACCCTTCCGCGCAGCCGACCATGAGCGAGCATGACCAGCTTCAGCCCATCCTGCAGCAGCTGCTGCAGGTGCACGGCGCCTCGTTCCAGCTGGGCGAGCACGAGGTGGCGTTCCACGCGCTCGCGGCGGCCGCGCACGCCGCCGAGAGGCTGGACGACATGGAAACGCTCGGGCGCGTGGCCGCGCTCAGCCGCGAGGAGCTGGAGTGGATGGACGCGAACCAGCCGCACCACCGCCTGTCGACGCTGTCGGCGGGGGAGCGCCACCACCGCAGCATGTTCGAGCAGCTCGCCTCGACCGCCACCACGATGCAGCGGCGCATCCACACCGACCACCTGCGCCAGGCGGCGGCGGTCGCGCTGGAAGTGATCCGGGCTTGAGCGTGCCAGAGCCCGCGCGCTTCGACGCGGACTCGGTGCGTGCCGCGTGGGACCGCGCGGCGGACGGGTACGCGGCCAGCCAGGAAGCGGGGCTCGACTACTACCGCTACGAGTTCCTGGGCCCCGCGCAGGTGGCCGCCTGCGGTGACGTGCGCGGCCTGCGCGTGCTGGACGTGGGGTGCGGAAGCGGATACCTGGCGCGGGAGATGGCGACGCGCGGCGCGCGGGCCGAGGGCGTCGACATCTCGCCACGGATGATCGAGCACGCGCGCCGGCACGAGGCGCGGTCGCCGCTCGGCATCGCCTACCACGCCGGCGACGCGGCCGAGGTGGCGTCGCTCTTCGCGGCGGAGTCGTTCGACCTGGCGGTGTCGTGCATCGCCCTGCAGGACATGCCCGATCCCGCGGCGGTGCTGCGCGGCGTGTTCTCCGTGCTGCGGCCGGGCGGGCGGTTCGTGGCGTCCATCAGCCATCCGTGCAGCGAAACGCCGTTCCGCCGCTGGGAGCGCGACGAGGCCGGCGGCAAGCGCTGGCTCTGCATCGACCGCTATTTCGAGCGCGGGCCGGTGGAGTTCCAGTGGGAGCGCTGGGGCGGGTTCACCACCGCCATGCTGCACGTACCGCTGGAGGACTGGTTCCAGTGGATCGTCGCCGCCGGCTTTCACCTCCGCGCCGTCCGCGAGCCGCGCCCCACCGACGACGCGGTCCGCGCCAACCCGAAGCTGGCCGACGCCGCGCGCGTGCCGTACTACGTGATCTTCGACCTGCAGCGGCCGGGGTGATGGCGCGGGATGGATCCCGGTAGATCCCGGCGACGGCGCGGATCGGAAATCGCGAAAATGCGACTGAAGTCGCGGCTACAACGGCACACAGTCCGCCTTCGCGGACTTCTCCAGTGAAGGTCCTGGCTATCGCGCGAGTGCCGGGGCCGCAGTCCCGCAGGGACTTCGTGCTGTTGTTGCCGCGAATTCATTCGCCTTCCCAAGCCTGGTCCAGCTGGCAATGTGCGCGATCCGATCCCCATCTCCAGCACCACCTCATGACTACGTCCACCGATCGTGATCTCCCGCTGCGCATCGTCGTCGTGCGGCCGCCGATGGGGGTGGCGTTCGCGGTGCAGCGCGGGCGCGACGCGCTGCTGCCGCCCACCCGCGCGTCGGCCGGGGAGATCGTGTTCGACCTCACCGTCCGCGTGGCGGACCGCGGCGGCGCGGTGAACGTGCTGGGGCCGTTCGCGCACGGAACGCCGGCGGACCGGTTCGTCTACGTGAGCTCGGGAACCTCGGCCGGGCAGGCAGGCTCGTGCTGGACGCGCCGCGCGAAGGTGAAGACGGCCGCAATCGACTGGCCGCTCGTCGAGGCGGCGCTGGCCACCCCCGGCGCCGTCCTCGAGGCGCGGATCGAGGGCACCGCGCGCGACGGCGGCCCGTGCTGCGCCACCGTCCCGCTGCTCGACGGCGGTTGGACGATGCGTCGCGATTGACCCATCACCCGCGGAGGGCGCGATGCTGGGATCGGCGAAGCTGGTGGCGTTCGTTCCCACGCGCGATCCGGCGCGGGCGCGGGCGTTCTACCAGCGCGTGCTGGGCCTTCGCCTGGTGGGCGAGGACGCGTTCGCGCTGGTGTTCGACTGCGGCGGAACGATGCTGCGCGTGGTGAACGTCGCGGGCGTCCCCGGCTTCGAGCCGGCGCCGTTCACCATCCTCGGGTGGGACGTCGCCGACGCGCACGCCGCCGTGCGCGAGCTGCGCGAGCGCGGCGCGGAGCCGCTGCGCTACGGCGGGATGGAGCAGGACGAGCTGGGCGTCTGGACCTCGCCCGCGGGCGCGCGGATCGCGTGGTTCCACGATCCGGACGGCAACGTCCTCTCCATCACCCAGTTCTGAATGGAGATTCGGGAGATGCGGGAGATTCGGATGGATGGAACGGTGACGGCGGTCAGCCGCGGCCCGGCGCACGCCTTCAGCAAGGCGAACGAGGATGCGATCCGCCTGCTCGCGGGCCTGGGCGTGGACGGCGACGCGCATGCGGGGGTGACGGTGAAGCACCGCTCGCGCGTGGCGCGCGACCCCACGCAGCCCAACCTGCGCCAGGTGCACCTGATCCACGCCGAGCTGCACGACGAGCTGCGCGCCGCCGGCTTCCACGTCTCCGCCGGCGACATGGGCGAGAACGTGACCACGCGCGGCGTCGACCTGCTCGCCCTCCCCGCCGGCACGCGCCTGCGCCTGGGCGATGCGGCGCTCGTGGAGGTCACGGGGCTCCGCAACCCGTGCGCGCAGCTGGACCGCTTCCAGCCCGGCCTGATGGCGGCGGTGCTGGACCGCGACGCGGACGGCGGCCTGGTGCGCAAGGCGGGCATCATGGCCGTGGTCCTGGCCGGCGGCGAGGTCCGCCCGGGCGACGCCATCGCCGTGGAGCTGCCGCCGCAGCCGCACCGCGCGCTGGAGCCCGTCTGACAACGAGTGCGGAAGTGCGTGAGTGCGGAAGTGCGGAAGTGCGGAAGTGCGGGAGATCGATACCGAAAGGACACAGATCGGGACGCGATTGTGACCGCGTGAAAGAAGCCGCCGGGGGGACAAACGAGGACAAGCTGTCGCGGTGGCGCGGTGCATGCGGCACATCGTGGCGGGGTGTAAGCTGCGGCGGCGCATGCGCGGAGGAGAATGGAACGCCGCCGCCCGTTTCGGGCCCGTGCGGGCCGGACAGTCGCCAGAATCGCGATTTTGGACGCCAGGGGCGGCAAAATCGCGCAACTGCATGGTTGACGGCTGGCCGTTTTCAACCGAACTTCCCCGTGTTGTTCCCCTGGCGCGCCCGTCGATCTCGCCCGTCGTGGAGCTCTGGCACGCAATGCGCGGCAGGAATCACTTGCTCCGGCAGCGGCGGCTGCAAAACACCAACTCCAGAGGGTGACCGGCTATGGCGAGGGAAAAGGGGACGGTGAAGTGGTTCAACCCCGAGAAGGGGTTCGGCTTCATCACCCGCGAGAACGGCGAGAAGGACTGCTTCGTGCACCACAGCGCGATCCAGGGCTCGGGGTTCAGGACCCTGAACGAGGGTGAGCCGGTCGAGTTCGAGGTGGTGCAGGGCACGAAGGGCCCCGCGGCCGAGAACGTGGTGCGTCTCGACGCGCCCGCAGACGGCGGCGAGAGCGGCGGTGGCGGCAGCCGCGGCGGTGGCTACGGCGGCGGTGGTGGCGGCCGTGGCGGCGGCGGTGGCGGCTACGGCGGTGGTGGTGGCGGCCGTGGCGGCGGCGGCGGTGGCTACGGCGGCGGTGGGGGTGGCCGCGGCGGCTACGGCGGTGGCGGCGGCGGCGACCGTGGCTACGGCGGCGGCGGCGACCGCTGGTAAACAGCGCTCCACATCGGGAGAGAGGCCCGGGCAGGTGCCCGGGCCTCCCTTCTTTGGACAGAAGTGCGAGAGTGCGAGAATGCGGAAGTGCGTTGGGCGGTCGACAGACACATCATCGTCCCACCACCAGACGTCATCCTGAGGCCGGCCACACTGTAACATTCGCCGCACCGAATGCTGCAGGCCGAAGGATCTATCGCATGATCGCACGTCAGCCTGTGGATCACGCATGAATCCCGTCTGCGAACGCCGCGCCGACCGCAAGTCCTAAGCTGAATTTCCACTTGGGACTTGGGACTTGGGACTTGGGACTCAGGACTTCGGCTCCGGCACTTGTAGACGGCGGGAGAGTGGTTTACAATCCCTTGGCAGGCGCGACGCAATCCCCACCCGCGCCCCCGCCCCACCCCGCCGTTCGTGCGCGGAACCGCAGGAAATCTTCCGCGCTCCGGCCATCCATCTCCGCACGGCGGCACAGCTTCCCTCCCCTATTTCCGCGCGAGGTATCTCCATGGCAGACGCGATTCCGCCCCTGAGCTCCCGGGGGCTGCGAGTGTTCGGCGAAGGGCCCACCGACTTCGGCATGTACCTGCAGCCGGTCGGCACCATCAAGGCGGTGATGGTCTTCGTGGGCCACCCCGACGCGCCCGGCAAGGACGATCCCGGCGAGGTGGCCGACCGCCTGCTGGGCGGCGGGCAGGCGCAGCGGCTGTTCTTCAACCAGTCGCAGGGGAAGCTGGCGCTGCAGGTGGAAGTGAAGTCCGAGCTGGGATGGCGGCAGCTGGCGAAGCCGTCGGACCAGTACGGCAAGCTGGTCAACGGCGGCGTGGACTTCGTCAGCTTCGACCTGCACCGCGAGTACATCTCCGACGCGGCGGCGCTGTTCGCGAAGTCCGAGGTGAAGTTCTCCGAGTTCCAGGTGGTGATGATCGTGTCGCCGCGCGAGGCGAAGTTCTCCGTCTCGCCCGCGTTCATCGCCGACAAGGGGCACGCGGCGCAGACGCCGAGCGGCACCATCCGCCACGCGGTGACCTTCGGGCGCGACAGCTACAAGAACCGTTTCATCAACCTGGTGCACGAGGTGGGGCACCTGTTCGGGCTGCCGGACCAGTACCCGTTCGGCGCCGCCGCGCCCGCCGACCAGTCCGACGCCGGCTGCTGGTCCATCATGTCCGACATCTTCCGCGCGAACGGGTTCCTGGCGTGGGACCGGCGCAAGAACGGCTGGCTGGACACCTCGCAGATGCGCTACGTCTCCCAGCCCACGCGCGAGGTGGTGCGCCTGGCCCCCGCCACCGGCGGCGACGGCCTGCAGATGCTGGTGCTGCCGGTGGACGACCCCGCCTCGCCGTCGAAGGTGCTGGTCGTCGAAGTCGCGCAGCCCGGCGTGGACGACAAGCTGCAGCCGTCGGGGAGCGAGGGCGTGCTGGTGTACGAGGTCGACGGAACGGTGGACAGCGGCCACTCGCCGGTGAAGGTGGTGCCGCGCGAAGCCGGCTTCGACTCGCGCTTCGGCAACCTCTTCCGCGCGCCGTTCCAGGTGAACGACGACGTGCCGCTGGACCGCGGCAACGCCGCGATCTCCCTGCGCGTGCTGGGGAAGACGGGCGAGTCGTACGACGTGGAGGTGACGTACGACCGGCGGTAGGTCGAGAAGCAGAAGAAGTCCTAAGTCCTAAGTCCCAAGTCCTAAGTCCTAAGTCCTAAGTCCTAAGTCGTAGTTAACTTAGCACTTAGGACTTAGCACTTAGGACTTTTCTTTTGACGGCTCGCTTCGTGCGCCCGCCGGTCCTTCCATGCGCATCCGCCTGTCGTTCCGCACCGCCGCCATCGCCGTCGCGCTCGTGGAGGGCGCGCTGCTGGTTGGGGTGGTGACGTTCCTCGCGATCACCGGGAAGGCGCTCGTCGTCCGCTTCGCGCGGCCCGAGGAGCTGCGGCGCGCGGAGGCGGCGCCGCGGCTGGTGATCCCCGTGGCGGGCGTGCGCGCGGGGGAGCTGCGCGACAGCTTCGGCGCGGGGCGCTCCGGCGGGCGCAAGCACCTGGGGATCGACATCATGGCGCCGCGCGGCACGCCGGTGCTGGCCGCCGCGCCCGGCGTGATCGTGAAGCGCGACTCCAGCGCGCTGGGCGGCATCTCCATCTACGAGCGCGACTTGGACACGCGCACCCTCTACTTCTACGCCCACCTGCAGGGCTACCGCGCGGGCCTCGTCGAGGGCGAGCTGGTGCGCGCGGGCGACGTCATCGGCTACGTGGGAACGACCGGGAACGCGCAGGGCGGCAGCCCGCACCTGCACTTCGGCATCTACACCGTCACCGACCCCAACCGCTGGTGGCACGGCCGCGACCTGAACCCGTATCCCCTCCTCCGCGAAGCCACGCGTTGATCTGCCCCCTCGCCAGCCCCCTTCGAGCCGCCGGGATGCCGCGGCCGCAGTCCCGCAGGGACTTGGTGCTCTTGTTGCCCGCGAATTCCATTCGCCGGGTGCGATGGCCCGGGCTTGCATCCGCGCCGCCGGTAAGCGAGTGTCACCCGGAGCGCGGTCGTGGGCGAACGAGGCAACGGGAGGAGGACGGGGATGAAGGTGATCGTGATCGGCGGGACGGGGACCATCGGCGACCCGGTGGCGGACGCGCTGGTGGCGAAGGGGCACGAGGTCGTTCGCGCCGCCCGCAGCAGCGGCGACGTGCGCGTGGACATCACCTCCACCGCGTCCATCGAGGAGCTGTTCCGCGCGGTGGGGCGCTTCGACACGCTGGTGTCGTGCGCGGGCTCGGGCGCGTGGAAGCCGCTGGAGCAGCTCACCGACGAGGACTTCGAGACGAGCCTGCACAACAAGCTGATGGGACAGGTGAACCTGGTCCGCCGCGGGCTCGCGACCGTGGCCGACGGCGGCTCGTTCACCGTCACCAGCGGCGTGCTGGCGCACGACCCGATGCCGGGGAGCGCGGCGATCAGCCTGGTGAACGCGGGGCTGGAGGGCTTCGTGCGCGCGGCCGCGCTCGAGGCGCCGCGCGGGGTGCGCGTGAACGTGGTCAGCCCGCCGTGGGTGAGCGAGACGCTGAAGGCCATGGGGATGGACCCCTCCGGCGGGATGCCGGCGGCCGAGGTGGCGCGCGCCTACGTGGCGTCCGTCGAAGGGACGCAGAACGGCGCGGTGATCGACGCGAGGTCGTTCCGGTGAGCGCGCAGGATTCAGCGCTCCGCGAGCAGCTGGCGAAGGTGCTGGAGTGGGGCGAGGCGCACGTGGATTTCGACACGGCGGTGGAGGGCATTCCCCGCGAACTGCGCGGGCGCACGCCGGGCGGGCTGCCGTACTCGCCCTGGCAGCTGCTGGAGCACCTGCGCATCACCCAGCACGACATCCTCGACTTCTCGCGCAACCCGGACTACCGCGAGATCCGCTGGCCCGACGACTACTGGCCGGACTCCCCCGCCCCGCCGGACGCGGAGGCGTGGGACCGCAGCGTGGCCGCGTTCCGCGCCGACCGCGCGGCGCTGCAGGCCATGGCGCGCGACCCGTCCATCGACCTGTTCGCGCAGATCCCGCACGGCACCGGGCAGACGTACATCCGCGAGATCCTGCTCGCCGCCGACCACGCCGCGTACCACATCGGCGAGCTCGTGGCCGTGCGCCGGATGCTGGGCGCGTGGAAGAAAGCCAGCTGATCTCACGCGGAGACGCGGAGTCGCGGAGAACTCGGTGAATGCGATGAGTTCTCCGCGTCTGGCCGCAATCGCTGAAGGCGATTCGGCAGTGGTCCCACCCGACGTCATCCTGAGGCCGACGACGACGCAATCCGTGTCCACGCAACAGGTTGCAGGCCGAAGGATCTATCATCCGCACAGCACGTGAGCCGGGGAGACGCGCCTGCGCCTGCCCGCGTCACACTGCATCCGGACGAAGACTCGATGTGCCTCCCGGCTGACGTGCTGGACCGGGTATGGATCCTTCGGCCTGCAAGGTTCTGCGCGGAAACTGGTTGCGGCGTGGCCGGCCTCAGGATGACGTCAGGGAGACGGGCGCGGAAGGCCCGCTCTCCTTGCGGATTCGGTATCATATCAGTCCACCGCGCGCTGATACTGGACCGGCCAGTCCCCGGGCACGCCCAGCTCCTTCGCGGCGTGCAGCGGCCAGTACGGGTCGCGCAGGAGCTGGCGCGCGAGCAGGACCATGTCCGCGCGCCCCTCGCGCACGATGGCGTCCGCCTGCGGGGCGCTGGTGATGAGCCCCACGGCCGCCGTGGCCACGCCGGCCTCGCGGCGGATGCGCTCGGCGAACTCCACCTGGTAGCCGGGGCCGATCGGGATCCGCACGCGCGCCACGTTCCCGCCCGACGAGCAGTCGATCACATCCACACCCAGCGGCCCCAGCATCCGCGCGAGCTCCACCGACTGCTCGGCGTCCCATCCCCCTTCCACCCAATCGGTCGCGGAGATGCGGACGAAGAGCGGGAGATCGTCCGGCCACACCCGCCGCACCGCCTGGACTACGTCGCGCACGATGCGGGTGCGGTTCTCGAAGCTGCCGCCGTACGCGTCGTCGCGGTGGTTGCTGAGCGGCGAGAGGAACTGGTGCAGCAGGTAGCCGTGCGCCGCGTGGATCTCCGCCAGCCGAAACCCCGCTTCGCGCGCCCGCACCGCCGCCGCCGCGAACGCGTCCACGACCGACGCGATCCCCGCCGCGTCCAGCGCCTCGGGGACGGGCGCCTCCGCGTGGAAAGGAATCGCACTCGGCGCCCAAATCGGCCGCCAGCCGCCCTGTGCGGGATCGACGTAGCCGCCGCCTTTCCACGGCGGCGCGGTGCTCGCCTTCCGCCCCGCGTGCGCCAGCTGGATGCCGGCGACCGCGCCGTTGGCCTCGACGAAGCGCGCGATCGGCGCCAGCGCCTCGGCGTGCGCGTCGCTCCAGATCCCCAGGTCCGCGGGCGAGATGCGGCCGTCCGCGGTGACGGCGGTGGCCTCGGCGATCACCGCGCCCGCGCCGCCTACCGCGCGGCTCCCCAGGTGCACCATGTGCCACGGCGCCGCGAAGCCGTCCACGCACGAATACTGGCACATGGGGCTTACGCCGATCCGGTTGCGCAGCGTGACGCCGCGAATCGTCATCGGCGCGAACAGTCCGTCTTCCACCACGTCTCCTCCCGTCAGTCGTTAGAACGAATGCCGCGCCCCCGCGCAACGCCCGGGCCACATGCGGGGCATGAGCCGTAGCCGGCTGCCGAGCCGAACAGCCTCGCGCAGTTTGCGAGGCTTCCCGTGGTTGTTGCTGCGACTTCAGTCGCCGGTGGGAGGCCAGCTCCCATCCCCGAGGTTAGCTTCGATCCGCATCTTCTTGATCATCCACTGCCACCACCACCGCAGCCCGTGCCCGATCCCGCCATCTCCATCCTCCTCCCCTTCCGCGACGAGGCGGCGTTCCTGCCGGAGTGCCTCGCCTCCATCCGCGCGCAGACGGAGAGCGATTGGGAACTGGTCGCGGTGGACGACGGGTCGGCGGACGAGTCGGCGGCGATAGTCGAGCGTTGGGCAGATGATGATCCGCGCGTGCGGCTGCTGCGGCCCGGGCGCGTCGGCCTCGTCGCGGCGCTGAACCTGGCGATCGCGGAGGCGCGGGCGCCGCTCGCAGCGCGGATGGACGCGGACGACGTGATGCTCCCCGATCGCCTGCGGGCGCAGCGCGAGTGGATGGACGCGCACCCCGGCGCCGCGCTGTGCGGCACGCAGGTGGAGCTGTTTCCGCCGGAGGAGGTGCGCGGCGGCTACCTGGAATACGTACGCTGGCAGAACGAGTGCGTCGAGCCCGGGCAGATCGCCGCGAACCTCTACGTCGAGTCGCCGTTCGCGCATCCGTCGGTGATGGCGCGCACGGAGGTTCTGCGCGCGGCCGGCGGCTACGCGGACGGGCCGTTCCCGGAGGATTACGAGCTCTGGCTGCGCCTCCACGCGGGCGGGCACCGGATGGGCAAGGTGCCGCGCGTCCTCCTGCGCTGGCGCGAGCGCGGTGCGCGTACCAGCCGCACGGACGCACGCTACGCCCGCGACGCCTTCGACCGCCTGCGCGCGGACTACCTCGCGCGCGACCCGCGGCTGCACGCCGGGCGCGAGGTCGTCGTCTGGGGCGCCGGCCGCCGCTCCCGCCTCCGTGCGCGCCTGGCGATGGAGCGCGGCGTCGCCCCGTCTGCGTGGATCGACATCGATCCCGACAAGATCGGGCATCGCGTCTGGGGCCTGCCCGTGCACGCGCCGGAGTGGCTGGCGGAGCGCGATCCGCGCCCGTTCGTCCTCGTCTACGTGAACAACCACGGCGCCCGCGGCCTCATCTCCGCGCGGCTGGGGGAGATGGGGTATGCGGTGGGCGAGGATTGGCTGGGCGTGGGGTGATTGCCCTGAGGCTGAGGTTCCCCGAATGGAATTCGGGGGCAACAACGGCACAAAGTCCCTGCGGGACTGCGGCCGCGGCATTCGCGTGGGCTCCGCGAGCTTCTGCGGCCGTTGCGGTTCACCTCTCCCAGCTGTTTGGGAGAGGTCGAAAAATGAGAAGGGAGAGACGGCAGTTTTGTCTCTCCCTTCTCATTTTTTCGGGTGAGGGCCCGCGGTTCAATCCTCCGCGAACGCCGGGTCCGCGCCGACCGTGTCCCGCCCGTCGAGCTTGCGGAGCATGTAGCAGAAGGTCTCGCTCTGCAGCGGGTAGCGGATGCGGTACGCGCGCCGCCAGATGGCGAACAGCAGCCGCGCCACCTCGTGCCCGCTCACCTCCAGGCGCCCGTCGGCGATCGGCTCGCGGTAGAGGATGTACCGGCCCTCGGCGCGGAGCGGCATCCACGGGTGGAAGTAGCCGAAGTCGAAGGGGATCGCGCGGCCGCCGCGCACCAGCGTGCGCAGCCACGCGCTCTCACGGCGCACCTCGCCCACCGTCCACGCGGGCGGGCCGCCGTGCGCGCGCCGCGCGTCGTCGCGAAAGCACTCGACCAGGCGCGCGCGCAGGTCGCCGCCCAGGCGCTGGCCGCGCACCTCCTCGCGCACCGCCAGGTAGGTGATGAACCCCGCGTTCACCGACTCCAGGAACACCCCGGCCGCGGCCGCCACCGGCTCGCCATCCCCATCCACCGACGCGATCAGGTGGTAGTCGCCGCCCGAGGGAAGGGCGCGGCGGCTCTCCTCGATCTCCGAGAGAAGGTCCGCCGCCGGCTGCACGTCGCCGATCGACGTCTGGATGAGGTCGATCGCGGCCCGGGCGAGCTCCGTGCGCTCGTCCCGGACTTCGACGACGCGCGGCTCAGGCTCCGCCATCGTCCTGCTCCACGCGCACCTCGAACCCGAGGCGGAACACGCGCGCCGCGTTGCGCCACAGGATCCCGTCGCGCTCGGCGTCGGTCAGGTCCAGCCGCCAGACGAACGCCAGGTACCCGCCCAGGTCCGAGATCGGCCAGTCGCTGCCGAACATCAGCTTGTCCGGATCGTTCACGTAGGCCACGACCTCGTTGACCTTCTGTACCATCAGCCGCTCGAAGCGCGACTGCCAGTCGCCCACGGTGAAGCCGGAGAGGTCGCCGAAGACGTTGGGGTTCTTGTAGATGACCTCGGCCGCGTCGAGCAGCCACGGGTTCCCCAGGTGGCAGATGACGAAGCTCGTCTCGCGGTGATCGACCGCGATGTCGTCTACTTCCAGCGGGTGGGCGAAGCGCACCTTCGCCTTCGCGTCGAACGTGTCGCCCGTGTGGATCATCACGGGAACGCCGAACTCGGCCGCCAGGTCATACACGGGTCGCATCTCCGGCGCGGAGAGGCGGAAGGGCTCGTAACCCGGATACAGCTTCAGCCCCTTCACCCGCCCGCCCCGCAGCAGGTCGCGCAGGTGCGGCAGGTCGCGCGTGAGGTGCGCGTGCCGCACCCCCGCCACCACGCCCAGGCGCGCGTCGCCCTCCACGGCGGCCAGCACCTCCGCGGTGTCCGGCCGCTCGGGGTTCACGTCGTACGAGGTCAGCACCAGCGCATAGGCGATTCCGTGCGCGTCCATCGCCGCGCCGAGCTGCGCGTGGCGCTCCGCCAGCGTGGCCGGAAGGTCGGGCGTATAGCGGTTGAGATGCGTGTGGCAGTCGATGATCACGGATTCCGCCGGCTGTGGGTACGCCGCCGCCGGTGGCAGGGAGCGTACCAGCACGGCACGCCGGTGATCCGGATCGGCCGCGCGCGCCGCGGAGCATGGCGGTCCGGCCTGAGCGGCGGCATACTGTGCCTGAGCCGGGCCGCGGCGACCGGCTTCCACGGGATGGACCGCATCTCTTCCCCACCCAGGCGGAGAATCGCTCATGCTCGCGTTCCCCTTCCGGGCGCTGCCGGCGGCGGCGCTGGCGCTGCTCCTGACCGGCTGCGGCGGCGAGCGGGAGCGGCCGCGGCAGGACGGCGGCGCGCCCCCGGCACCGCCGCGGGCGGTCCGCATTCCCCATCGCTCGGACTTCGCCGATTCGGCGGCGGCCACCGTGCGGCAGGTGGTGTACGTGCCGGTGTACACGCACGTCTACGCCGCCGACGCGCAGCGCCGCTTCGCGCTCACCGCCATGCTGAGCGTGCGCAACACCGATCCCGACCATCCGCTGGTGGTGACGGCCGTGCAGCTGTATGCGACGGACGGGAAGTTCCTGCGCGAGTACCTGCGCGCGCCGCTGCGGCTGGCGCCCCTGGCCACCGCCGAGTACGTGCTTCCGGAAGGCGAGAGCGCCGGGTCCGGAGCGAACTTCATGGTCGAATGGACGGCCACGCAGAAGGTCACCGAGCCCGTGATCGAGGCGGTGATGGTGTCCGTCGCGGGAACGCAGGGGCTGTCGTTCGTGAGCGTGGGGCGGCCGCTCGTGCGCCGGTGAGATGAGAGTGCTGAGTGCTGAGTGCTGAGTGCTGAGTGCTGAGTGCTGAGTGCTGAGTGCTGAGTGCTGAGTGCTGAGTGCTGAGTGCTGAGTGCTGAGTGCTGAAGCCCCGTCCGATGACGCTGGCGCGTCACCGGACGGGGCTCGTCACGTTCCCGGCAGCGGGTTCGCCCTCGAGCCGGGGGGATGGCTCAGGCTTCGACGGGGCAGCCGATCTCCGTGCAGCCGCGCTCGGAGATGCACGCGTCCACGGCGGACGGGTCGCAGTCCGGGCCCTTGCTGCACCCGCGAGAGGTCGGGCAGTCCAGCGCGGCCGACGGGCAGTTGTCGCCCTGCGTGCGGCGGCACTCGTCCAGCTCGCTGCAGCCGCGCGCCGACGGGCACGCGTCCACCGCCGAGCAGTCCGTGTCCTGCAGTCCGGTGTTCCCCTTCTGCCGCCCCTGCACCGTGCCGAACCCCGGCCTCGCGGCGTCGGTCGCGAACGACTGCACCGCCAGCGCGTTCAGGTTGAGCGTGAGCTTTCTCATGATCTCCTCGCATTCCGGATGTGGATGAAAACCGCTGCCCCCGGTCGGCAGCGATGGTGGGCAGCTGCAATATTCGTCGGGTGACAGCGGGGGAACAAGAACGGCGTAATCGGCCCGACCGGGTGACCTTCACCATGAAGCGGGTCCGTCGAAGACGAGGGGCTGTAGCCCTCCGGCGAGCCGGTAGTGCACCGCCGCTGGCAGAGCGCGCACCAGGGGCGAAGCATCCCGTCCCTACGAAGCCCCGGGGCGAGCGAATCGCCCCGGGGCTTCGGTTCCACCGCGGCCACAGCCGACCAGGATTGCGCTACAGGGCGGTGTCCAGCCGAACGGTGAAGGCCTGATCGAGCACGCTGAAGGGAACCAGGTACATCTCGCCCTTGATGGCGCCGTTCTCCACGCGCAACCGGGTCTGCTCGATCGGGCCCTTCACCACGGCGATGAAGTAGAACCCGTCTGCCGTGTAGAACACCGGAAGCCAGGGCGCCGACCGGTACTCAGCGACGGTGATCCCGGACCAGAGCCGGCTGCACACGGCTGCGTCCTGCGCGTCGTTCAGCACGCGCAGGTGCGACGGGTCGACGAGAGTGGTGCCGGAAGTCTGGCGCTCTTCCTGGAATGCCGGGTCCACCAGGAACATGCCGGCCACGTCCCGCGCCTCGGAGTTGTCGGGCGGACACGCGGACTGCGCCGAGGCTCTCGCAGGCAGCGCCAGCGCGAGTACGGTCAGCATCCCACAGGCTATGTGAATCAACGGATTGCACTTCATTGCCTTCTCTCTGGACGTTCAGTACCCGCGCCGTGGGCCACAGCACGATGGAGTACTCGGCACCGGTCCGCACGATCCAGCCGCCGCAGTCGTGCCGCTCGTCCTCGGGCATGCGCGTGGCCTGCAACGGGGCGGAGACGGGGTGCTCTGGCGCCCGTTTCGCGCTCCCGGCATAGTTGGTAACGGCTCTCCTCTCTGCACGACAACCGCGCCTTCGACGATGACTTTCTCGCGTCGCGATTTCCTCTCGACTCTCAGCCGCACCGCGCCGGCCACGTGGCTCGCCACCGGCGGGCGCGACGAGCTGCGCGACATCGCGTACGAGCTGGCGCGCTTCGGCGGCGGGCCGGACGAGATCGCGCGCGACGAGCGGTTCTGGGTGCCGGTGCAGCAGGCGTTCACGGTCGACCGCAGCATCATCAACCTGAACAACGCCGGCGTCAGTCCCTCGCCGCGGCTGGTGCAGGATGCGATGAAGCGGTACCTCGACTACAGCAACGAGGCGCCGGTGCAAACCATGTGGCGCGTGCTGGAGCCGCAGCGCGAGACCGTGCGCGCCGGTCTGGCGCGAATGTTCGGATGTGAGGCGGAGGAGATCGCCATCACCCGCAACGCCACCGAGGCGCTGCAGATCCTGCAGATGGGCTTCGACCTGCGGGCGGGCGACGAGGTGGTCATCTCCACGCAGGACTATCCGCACATGATCGAGACGTGGCGCCAGCGCGAGCGCCGCGATCGTGTCGTGCTGCGGACGGTGGATCTCCCCATCCCCATCGACGACCCGGCGGAGGTGGTGCGGAGATACGAATCCGCCATCACCCCGCGGACGAAGCTCGTCCACATGAGCCACATGAGCTTCGTGAACGGACAGGTGCTTCCGGTGCGCGCCGTGGTGCGGATGGCGCGCGGCCGCGGCATCCCCGTGATCGTGGACGGCGCCCACGCGTTCGCGCACTTCCCCTTCCGCCACGCCGACCTGGAGTGCGACTTCTACGCGGCAAGCCTGCACAAGTGGATGTACGCGCCGCACGGAACGGGGATGCTGTTCGTGCGGCGGGAGAAGATCCCGGAGATCTGGCCGCTGCAGGCGAGCGACGAGGCGAAGCGCGCCGACATCCGCAAGTTTGAGGACGTCGGCACGCACCCTGCCGCCAACGCGCTCGCCGTCGCCGAGGCGATGGCGTTCACCCACGCGATCGGCGTCGCGAACAAGGCCGCGCGGCTGGCCTACCTGCGCGACCGCTGGGCCACCGCGCTCGCGGCGCATCCGCGCGTGCGGCTGCATACGAGTCTCCGCCCCGGCCACGCGTACGCCATCGCGCTGGTGCAGGTGGAGGGGATCGAGCCCGGGCGGATCTACGACGAGCTGTGGACGAAGCACCGCATCATCACCAGCCCCACGAAATGGGCCGGCGTCGAGGGCATCCGCGTAACCCCCAACGTCTACACCACGCTGGACGAGATCGACCGGTTCGTCGAGGCGATGCACGGAATCCTCGGCGGAGCACGTGGACGCGCCGCGGGCGACGCGGGGTGATTGAACGGCAGCACCGTGGAAGACGCCCTGGAACTCCTTCGAGCCGGACAGTACTTCCGCCCTCGACGACTTCGCGAAGAGCATCTTCCGGGAATCAGCCGAGCCGATCGCGCGCCCGTAGACTTCCCACAGTGCGGGCCGCGGTGACGGCCCAGTCGAACTCTGCCGCGCGCCAGCGAGGGCCCGCGAAGCACCGCCTGAAGGACCTCCACCCCTCCTCCAAAACCGCCTCCCGAACGCCCCGAGCAGCGTCCCCCACGTTCTTGCGCGGGTCTAGGTTCCTGCCGCTGAGAGAAGGGTTTTGACCGACCGGCAACAGCACTTCGGCGAGAGGCCGGCCGCACCACAGAGCCCCCTCTTACAGGTCATCCTGTTACAGGTGCTGTGAGTAGTGTGATCTATGTGATCAACAAAAGGCTGTTTTTGTTACTGTTTTAGCGAGTGGTGTGTTTGATGTTGACACAGTTTTAACTTACTTAACGTTTTTCTAATCTATTGTCCGAAACAACCCCACTCGCCGGGAGTACTGCTCAACGAAGGGCGCTCGCATTACGCCGGGACGTGAAAACGCCTGTTCCGCGCCTCCACCTCCCTCCGCCCTGCCCGTCCCCCTTCCGCTGCCGGCGACTCTCGCCGGCGCGTCCTGCCCCCACTTCACAAGGCAGGTGCTCCATGGCGTTCCCGTGCCCCCCACGAAACCTCCCCGCGGGCTGCGTACCGCCCGCACCCTGCACCACCGACCCGCCGACCCCAGCGGCCATCTGCAACGTGGGGTGCGAGATCGGTCCGTGCAGCCCGGAGGAACGGCAGGACCTCAGCCGGGCCGTGAAGCTGCAGGCGGCCAACGAGGCCAACTCGCCGCGCAGCCACCCCTGCAACTGCGACGAGATCGAGTTCCAGGCCTCGTTCCCCAACCGCTTCATCGCCAGCTACAGCAAGGGGCTGCCGCACAACAACCTGGGCGAGGTCGACAGCAACGAGTACTGCAAGCTGCTGCAGGCCATCGCCACCCGGAACCCCAACCTGTTCGAGGGAATCAACCTGGGGTGCTGCCCCGACTGCATGCCCGCCATCCCGTCGGGGGTGCCGCCGCAGCTGGAGTGCATGGCACGCCGGCGGCTGCTGGTGGACCCGCAGTCGGCGTTCGCGTTCGACCTGGAGGGCTTCGACTCGCACGCCCTCTGCCTTCCCCCGGCGCCCAAGTTCAGCAGCGCCGAGGAGATCTCCGAGATCGCGGAGCTGTACTGGCAGGCGCTGGCGCGTGACGTGGCCTTCACCCAGTACGCCACCGACCCGCTGATCACCGCCGCCCGCACCGACCTGGCCGGCTACGCCTGCATCTTCGCCCCCACCGCCAGCAACGACGTGCTCTTCCGCGGCATCACGCCGGGAAGCCAGGTGGGGCCGTACGTCTCGCAGTTCTTCTACATGGACACGCCGTACGGCGCGCAGCGCATCCCCGGGCGCATCCGCACGGTGCAGCCGGGGATCGACTACCTGACCGCCTACAACGAGTGGCTGGCGGTGCAGGACGGGTGCGACCGCGACCAGACGGCGTGCGACGACACGCGGCGCTGGATCCGCAACGGGCGCGACCTCACGGCGTTCGTGCACGTGGACTCGACCTTCAACGCGTTCCTGAACGCCGCGCTGCAGCTCTGCTCGCCCGCCGAGCCGCTGCGGCGGTGCGAGGAGGCGGCGGGGCGCGGGGTGGAGTACGCGCGCTGCCTGCCGTACGTGAACTCCGCCACGGCGTTCCAGCAGCAGTTCCCGGGGAAGTCGGTCACCCAGGAGGGCTTCTCCACCTTCGGCAAGCCGCACCTGATCTCGCTGCTGGTGGAGACGATGAACCGGGCGCTGAAGGCGGTGTGGTACCAGAAGTGGGCGGTGCACCGGCGGCTGCGCCCCGAGGAGTTCGGCGGGCGCATCCACAACCAGAAGGTGGGGGCCACGGCGTACCCCTTCCACGCCGCCAACTTCGCGCGGCTCGACGCCAACGTGCTGACGCCGCGGATCTTCCCGCACAACCTGCAGCAGAACGCCAACCTGCGGCGCTTCCCCGAGGGCGGCACCTACCTGCTCCCGCAGGCGTTCGCCGAGGGGAGCCCGCTGCACCCGTCGTACGGCTCGGGGCACTCCACCGTGGCGGGGGCGCTGGGAACCATCCTGAAGGCGTTCTTCCCCGGCGACTACCTGATCCTGAACCCGGTGGTGCCCACCGACGACGGGCTGGCGCTGACGCAGTTCGACCCCAGCGGCGACACCGCGCTGACGCTGGAGGGGGAGATCAACAAGCTGGTGGACAACGTCGGGATCGCGCGCCTGTGGGCGGGCGTGCACTGGCGCACCGACCACCAGGAGGCCGTCCGGCTGGGCGAGGACGTGGCCATCAGCATCCTGTGCAACCAGCGCAACGTCTACAACGAGGAGTACGAGATCCGTCTCCGGCGCTACGACGGCACGTACATCCGCATCCGGCCGGGCGGCATCTGCCCCGAGAACCTCGGAACCGACCCGCCGGGCTCGTGCCTGCGCACGCGCACGTCGTTCCTCTGCACCGGCGTTGGCGGAGGCGACCCGGAGCTGTGACCCCGCGCCGCGGCCGAGAATGGCGCGGCGTGACAGGCGGCGCCCCGGCTCATGTCCGAGCCGGGGCGCCGAGTCGTGCCATGCTGGACGCGCGCCTCGTTGCCGTTGCCGGGCGGGGCCGTGCGGGGATGTCGTGCCGCTGTGGAAGGGGCGGATCGGCACCCGGCCCGCTCGCTCCGGCCGTCTCAGGGCCGGTGCGGGCGCGGGTACCGCCGCGGAAGAGGACCGGGTTTGGGCCCGGCGGGGGGCAGGCGGGTGCGCCGGTGAGGAAGGAGGCCGAAGGGAACCGCTCTGGCCGATACCGGCGGCGTGGTCCGCGGAAGCAGTGTTCCGCGTCGGCGAGCCATAGGGCAATCGCCAGACCGGCCGCCGTGCCGTGGCTTCATCTCCATCTCCCGCAACCAGTTACGAAGAAACGGGAGACATCGGGAGATGAGTAGCAGAGTCGAATTCCGTGGCAAGTCTGGTACACGTGGGACAGATGATCCCCATCCCCCGCCGATGCATCGTCTCACCGAACACCGCAAGCTCTCACACCAAATCCGGGGATTCAGTTCGTGCATCCTCGCTGCGCCAACCCCGACGTCATCCTGAGGCCGGCCACGCCCTGACCAGAATCGGCGCAAGCGCTTGCAGGCCGAAGGATCTATCGCCGCCGCAGCACGTGACTCGGCGAGATGCACTGATTCTTCCGCCCGGATCTGGTATCGCAAGGGGCAAAGAGGTGACCTCGTGAGAGCCCTGCTGAAAAACCCGGGAGATGCGAGAAAGGATCGCGCGCGCCTACTCCTCCGCCGCGGCGACCTGCTCGATGCACTCGCCGTCGCGGACCTTGGCGCGGCCGCTGTTCATGGAGCGGCGCTCCTCGACGCTGCCGTCCTCGCGGCGCACGCGCAGGAGGACGTGCGCGGCGCGGGTGAGCGCCGGGTTCCAGGTGGCGGTGCGGCCTTCGTCGCTCAGGCGCGCGGGGATGGGCTCGGCCATGCGGCTTGCGGCGTGCGGGTTGGACGCGACTTGCGCGGGCCGGTATATTCCGGCGCCGCGCACCGTGCGCGCAACTGAACGAGAAAGATCGAGAGACGAAAGATGGCCGACGTCACGTGCGTGCGCTGCGGGCAGACCAGGCCGGGGCTCGCCTGGCCCCCGTTCAACAACGACCTGGGGAAGAAGCTGCAGGCCGAGGTGTGCCAGGACTGCTGGGCGCAGTGGCTGCAGCGCCAGACGGCGCTCATCAACCACTACGGCCTGAACCTGCGCGACCCGGAGTCCCGCAAGTTCCTCACGGACCAGACCACCGAGTTCTTCTTCGGCACCGGCGAGACCGAGAAGGTCGACACGTCCAAGCAGGGGACGGTGCAGTGGTGAACTGCAGGGGATAGGGAACAGGGACAGGGACAGACCACGAACCGCCGCCTCCGGAGCAACCGGGGGCGGCGGTTTTCGTGTGTCGCCAGCATCGGGCACGAGATGCTTGACAGATGTGAATTCACGTTCGCATATTCGATTTGCGAATCTTGATTCACATCTCACGCCCGCCGGAGACACCCCCGATGCTCCAACCGCTTCTCTGCACGGCTCTCCTGGCCGCCACCATTCTCCCGCATCTTCCCATGAGCGTCGCCACGATCGCTTCACCCGCACCGGCGGCCGCCGCGAACACGCTGGTGGCCGAGATCCCGTTCGTGCTGCGCGGCGACCACGTCATGCTGGACGCGTCGGTGAACGGGGTGCGCGGCTGGCTGCTGCTCGACACCGGCTCCAGCGTCTCGTCGCTCGACGCGGCGTGGGCTCCGTCGGCGGCGCACGTGCGGGTGCTTCCCGGGCGGGCGCAGGTGCAGGGGTCCGGCACCTTCGGCATCAGCCTGGGGCAGGCGGACTCGATCGCCGTGGGACCCGTACGGATGCGCGACGTGACGGTGGCGCTCGTCCCGCTCGAGGCCGTTTCGCGCTCGCGGGGCACGGACATCCGCGGCACGCTGGGATACGACTTCATCAGCCGGTACGTGGTGGAGATCGACTACGCCGCGCGCCGGCTGCGGCTGTACGACCCCGACGGCTACGAGTACCGCGGGCCGGGCGTGGAGGTGCCGGTGTCGCTCGCGCTGCGCATCCCCATGGTGCAGGCCCGGATCACGCCGGCGGGCGGCGCGCCGGTTTCCGCGCGGCTGCTCCTGGACCTGGGCTCCAGCGTGCTCGCGGTGCGGCTGACGGCGCCGTTCGTGGCCGCGCACGGGCTGCTCTCCGCCGCGGGATACGAGGCGCCCATCGGCACGGGCGTGGGCGGAACGGTCGTCGGCCGCATCACCCGGCTGGGCGCGCTGGAGATCGGCGGGCTGCGCGTGGCGGCGCCCACGGCGGGGCTGGCGGAGCGCGCCGAGGGTTTCTTCGGCAGCACGATGGCCGACGGCACCGTGGGCGCGCCGGTCTTCCGCCGCACCACCATGGTGCTGGACTACGCGCGCTCGCGGGTGATCTTCGAGGCTGGCCCCGCCTTCGCCGAGCCGTACGACACCGACATGAGCGGAATGGGGCTCGCCGCGGCTCCGGACCAGCCGGTGAGCGTGGAGTACGTCATCGCCGCGGGCCCCGCGGCGGATGCGGGAATCGCTCCCGGCGACGTCCTCCTCGCCATCGATGGCCGCCGCGCGGACGCCGGGTCGCTGGACGAGATCCGGGCGATGTTCAACGCGGACGGCGCGCACCGGCGCCTGACCCTCCGCCGCGGCACCACCATCCGCGAGGTCGTCCTCACCCTGCGGCGGATAATCTGACGGCGGCGGTGGAAGAAGCGGCTCCCGATGCGAACCGCCGCCACTCCGAACATCGGAGGGGCGGCGGTTCTGTGTTGGTGATGGCAACGACTCGGCGTTTCCGCTGTTGAAGCCTCGCGCGGTTTGCGAGGCTTTCCTGGTTGTTGCCGCGGCCCCGCGGCTTCAGCCGCCTTCTGTCCCTCACCCGCCCATCCCCGCTCGGCCCGCCCGCTTCCGCTCCGCCGCGGCCACGATCGCGCCGGCGAGCGGGGACGGGTCGAAGCGCACCGGGTCGGTCGCCGGGAGGCCGGTGGCGTCCTCCAGGCGGCGCGCCTCGTCGCGGGCCTGCTCGTCCGTCAGATCCCAGGTGTTCAGCGCGATCCCGATCACCCGCGACTCGCGCAGCGGGGCGATGGCGCTTTCGCAGATGCGGATCATCTCCGGCACGCTCGGGAGGCGCATCCAGTCGTAGCGGTGCGCGGCGTTCCACGGGCACTGGCGCGACGGCTGGTGGCACAGGATCATCGCGTCCGGCATCGACCCGTGCAGCAGCCCCAGCGTGACGCCCGAGTAGCCCGGGTGCACCAGCGAGCCCTGCCCCTCCACCAGCACCACGTCGTTCCCCTCCGCCGCGCGCAGCACCAGCTGCTCCGCCGCGCCGCCCACGAAATCGGCGACCACCGCATCCACCGAGATCCCCCATCCCTCGATCAGGATCCCCGTCTGCCCGGTGGCGGCGAAGCCCACGCGGGTGCCGCGGGCGGCCAGCGCGTCGCGGATCTGCAGCGCCGCCGTCATCTTCCCGATGTTGCAGTCCGTCCCCACCGTGTGCACCACCAGCGCGTCCACCAGCCGCGCCCGGCCGGTGGAGACGGGGAGTTGAGCCGGCGGCTTGCGCAGGTCGTGGATGCGCACGCCGCGCGCGGCCGCCCGCTCGCGCAGCTCCGCGTCGTCCGACAGGTGGAAGTGCAGCCCGCTGACCACGTCGAGCCCCGCGTCGATCGCCGCGTTCAGCATCGGCCGCCAGCTCCCGGGCAGCTGCCCGCCCTGCGGCGCGATCCCGATCAGCAGCGCCGTCGCGCCGCGCCCCAGCCCCTCCTCCACCGTCGCCAGCACGGGAATCGTCCCGCCGAAGCCGAGCACGTCCCCCACGCTCTCCCCGGCGTGGCGCGAGTCGATCACCGCCAGCACGCGACCCGGGAGGTAGCGGACCGCGCTGTTGGCCGTCTTGCTGGTCTGCGGGCCGAACATCCCCTCGGCCAGCACCAGGTAGCGGTAGCCGGACAGCGCGTCCTTGGCGTCGAGCATCGGGCGGTCGTCGTTTCGGTCGATGGAGACGTCAGCGCGGCGCGGCGCCGGCTTCCTCGAGGATGGCGGGGATGCTCACCAGCGCCGGGTCAACCCGCTGCACCCCGTCGGGGAGGCGGATCTCGGTGGGCGCGTCGCGGACGAAGCGGCGGAAGCCCTTCCCCTCCAGCAGGCGGTGGATGTAGATGCGGCGCACGATCACCATCGTGGTGGCCAGCACGGGGACGGCGACCAGCAGGCCGATGAAGCCCAGCAGCTCGCCCATCACCAGCACGCTGGTGATGGAGAGCACCGGCGGCAGGTGCACCCGGCGCTCCATCACGATCGGGTGGATGATGTTCCCCTCGATCACGTGGATCACCACGCCCAGCACCACCACCCCCAGCGCCTGCACGATCCCCCCCTGCCCGACGACCAGGATCGCCGGGAGGAGCGTCGACAGCAGCGAGCCGAAGAAGGGGACCAGCACGGCCACGCCGGTGAACACGCCGAACGCCAGGGCGAACGGCACCTTCAGGATCGACAGTCCCGCGAAGGTCAGCACGCCCAGGAAGAACATGGCCATCATCTGCCCGCCGATCCACGCGCGCAGGCTGCGCTTCAGGTCGGCCAGGATGTCGCGCACCAGCTCGCGGTGCACCGGCGGCGACAGCGCGATGATTCCCTCGCGGTACATCTCCGGGCGCGACGCCAGGTAGATCCCCATCACCAGGATGCCGCTGAGGTCGATGAACCCGTGCATGAAGTTCAGCACCGCGGGCACCAGCTTGGAGGCGTTCGCCATCATCCCCGAAAGCTGCCGCTGCACCTCGTCGGGGTGGATGACCGACTGCAGGATGGGGTAGCGCCCCACCATGGTGCGCAGCCCCTCGGTCCACCCGGTGATCTCGCGCGGAAGCGCGGCCACCAGCTCCTGCGTCTGCTTCAGCACGGGGGGGATGACCAGCCAGCCCACGCCGGCGGCCAGCAGCACGGTCAGCAGCATGGCGCAGGCGAGCCCCAGCCCGCGCGGCATGTTGGCCCGCGCCTGCAGGAAGTCGGCGATGGCGCCCAGGTACAGCGAGAAGAGCGCGGCCACGAACACCATCAGCAGCACGTCGGCCACGCTGTACACGAACAGCAGCAGCAGGACCGCGAAGATGGTGGCGATCAGCACGCTGTAGGGCGAGGGCGATTCCGACGGGTGCCGTGCGGGCATTGGGCTTGGGCGTGTGGGGGAGCCGGGCTGGCGCTGGCGAAAGCTATCGTACCCCGCCCGGCCACGGAAGCCGCGGCCGGATTTCGGGCGCGTGCCTGAGCACGGTGCAACTCCGCCGCCACGCCGTTCCCCCGCTGGCGCATTCCACCCGTCCGGAATCCCCATTGCGCCACCGGTGGAACAGCTTTATCTATCGATCAGATTAGTACTTGACGCGAGCGAACCACAGCCTTACCGTCCACTTCCGGCAAGCGAATCGACCATGGCGAGGAGGAAGCGGATGCGGATAGGAACCGTTCGATCGAGGTGGAGGGGATCCACGCCGGGCACGCGCGATCTTGGCCTGCGAAGGCCGCGCCTGCGCGGGCGCTGGCGGGACGAGACGGCCCACCTGCTGCGGAATCCCGCGAGCGCGAAGCTGCTGCTGGATTCCATCGCGGAGCTGGACCGCTGGGCGGCGATCCTCGATGCACCTCCCGCGCATCGCCACGATGACGCCGCCTGGCCGGCCGCGCACCGACGGTCCGGAAGAGGAAACGCCGCTGGTCGTATCTACTCAGTTCCTGCTGGACCTGGCGAAGTGGGTCGCCGAGGCTCCGCGGACCGCGGCGAAGGTGCTCCACCTCATGCTCGAGATCGCGCGCGATCCGCGGGAGGGGATCGGAAAGCCGAAGCCGCTGAAGCACTCGTTAGGCCGCTGACAAACATCGCGGCAGCCGCAGGGAGCGCGTCCCGCGGCTGCCGTGTGTTCTATCCTAATAGGTAGGTGCGCAAAAGTCTTGTCGACTTTCAGGGGCGAGTTTCCGCAGCCCGCTCCAAGAATTGCCGCTGACGGGATACTCCATGGACGACGTTGCGGCCGCATTTGGAGTGAGCCTCAACCTCGCCCGACGGTGGCGGGCGGAAGGCGGCCGTCATCGGCCGCGCCCTGGCTGGGAGCAGACGCTGGCAGAGATGGCGCGTGCTGGGGCGAAAGCAAGCCGCGAGCGGGCGGATGCTGCCGAGGCACTTGCGATGGAACTTGAAGGCTCGTAGATAGCTTGGAGAATCGCAAAGATTGCCTGTAAAGCAATCCGCGACTACAATCGAATTGGGTTACTTCCAGTGAGATCGCCATGAGCAACGAACTTGCCCGGATCATGATCATCACGTCTGCACAGGAGCTACATACGGGCTCCGACACGCGTGGTGTACTCTCTCAAGCGCAGCGGCTGGCGACTACGATCGGGATAGCGTCTCCTGACGTTCTCGCACAGAATCTTGTTGCGTTCTGCGGCAGTATTGGAGCAGTATTAACGAGGATCGAAGATTTCGGGTCCAACTTCATTCTAGACCAAGTTGAACTACAAATCGAAGTGACTGCCAAAGGTGAGATCAGGTTGATTGGATCTGCATCGACAGAACTTGCAGGTGGTGTCAAGCTGTTGTTTCGGCGGAACGAGAGAAAATAGTGGGTGTTGTCGGCACGAACCATGTTCTCCAGAGAACTCAAATGAACTGGGATGATCATGCTGTAATCGTAGGGATCAATAGGTACCCCGGCCTCCGGGATCTACAGGGGGCTGAAAATGACGCCCGAGCATTCGAGAATTGGATTCGCCAGAGCGCTCGCGTTCCTGCCGAGAACGTGAAGATGATTCTATCTTCACAATTTCCTCAACCACTCAAGCCTCAGGATGCTCGGCCGATGGTTTCAGAAATCGACATGGTTTTTGATAATATCATCGAGCGATCTGAGGAATTGGGTTTTGGGGGTCGTCGACTTTACATGTTCTTCGCGGGCCACGGCTTCGCAAGGACATATGAAGATGCATCGCTTCTTACCGCAGAAGCGCGGCCTCGTAGCACCGGATTTCACATCCCAGCGCGCGATTACGCTAATTGGTTTCGTGCGTCGGGCTATTTTCAAGAGATTGTTCTCATTATGGATTGCTGCCGGGAATCTTATATCACTGCACCGGCCCGCCCGGTTCCTTGGGAACCTAAGGTAGATAGACGTGGAACCTCGGTTAGGTATGCTTTTGCATTCGCGACGCGGTGGTCCATGGAAAGCCGAGAGAAGTTTATCGCCCGGTTCAGTGAGATCCGCGGCATTTTCACGGTTGCGCTTTTGGAAGGCCTCAGTGGAGCTGCAGCAACAACGTCGAGTTCTATCACGACAGAGCGGCTGGACACGTTTGTGCATCAGTACATGCCGGAGCTTTGCGCACCTTCTGAGTATATCGAACCGAGGTTTGAATACGACCGTCGGAATGATATCATCTTGGTCGAATCTGAGACCCCCCGGTCGTTAACACGGGTTCACACCGATTGTTGGGCTATTGAGTTATACGACCATCGGAATATGTTGATTGATCTTTATCCATCTAGGACAGAAGCGAATGTGTGGGAACAGGAGCTTACGCCAGGATTGTACGTCCTTCGATGCGATCGGAAACCAGATAAGGTCATTCAAGTGACGGGAACGGAGGAGCAAAATGTCGATTTCTGAACCGCCTCCTTACACGCCCACAATTCGGGGGGCGCCAGCCGATAATCAGGTCCAGCTTACGGTTACGGCGGATACACCTCTGACAGAGATTTCGGTGTTTGATGGGAGCTTCACGCTCTTGTCACGTGCCATTGGCAAAATCGCGATCGGACTCAACCCAGGCCCATACAAGTTACGATTTCGAATCGGCTCATCAGTACAAGATGAACTTGTGTACCTTTCGCCTGAAATGGATTCCTATCCCGTTTCGGGGCCATATATGGAGATATTCTCGCCTTTTCCGCTGGACCGCCACTCGATGAGCGCGCAACAAGCACAGCGGCTGACGGATCTCGCCAGAGTTCCAGGAAAGTCTCTGGGCCATGGTGGCGAATTGGTAATATTCATCAGACAGCAGGGAGAAGTCAATCCTACTCTTTCCCCACCGAACGCGAGCCTATTGAGACCAGATGGCTCCCTCGTCGATCACCTTCTGCTAGATGGAGCCGGTACGCGTTGGGGAACGGAGGGCTGGAGCGGCGCTTCCACCAGCCTTAATCCGGGATATTATTTCCTACGTTGGACGCAGCAGAATGGTCACCAAGTGGACCAACCTCTATTTATCCAGAATGGATGGCAATCCTCGGTTACATACCTAATGAGTTCGGTGGGAGCCCAAATGGTCGGGGCGATTCCGGAGAACGTCGCTATTTCGTATGTCGAGCTGGGAGCACGCGTTTCCTTGGAGTCGCGAGAAGTCCGGTGGACAGAAGTCGCACGCCAACGGTTGCTAAACGGGGAGAAGCTTCCAGCCATTGATAGGATCGGAGAACTCGACGATACCGCTCGTCGTTCACCGATGCTCGCCCTATTCCTCCACGCCCTATCAGATCATCAGTACGCGTTAGTGAACAACGCTACAATCTCTCAATTTCACGATCATCCTGACGTGCGTGCTTTACAACTTCTTGCTACGGATACTCCGTTCTTGCGCTTTTCCCTTCCACCCATGCTGCGATCAAGTTGGGACGCCGTTGTGAATCAGTCGTGCACAGATATTTCCTTGGTACCGCTTGGATCTCCATCAGCCGTCGCTGCAGAAACTATCTGGGGTGGTGGACCATGGCTGCAGTGGCTTCCATCAACCTCACGACGCAAGCACCACATTCGCAGCGTGCTTGATATAACACATTTGGATATCGAACTCTATTTTCGAAAGCTAATCCGATCTCTCCCGGGTGAGTTTCGGATTGACGCTGTTGGTGGGACAGTCGGGCGAGGGGAATCTGCGGAACGGCTACAGCGTTTCGCCCATGGTGCTCGTTTAACCACCCTAGAGCTACACCTGTTGGATTTCGCACTCTGGCATTCTCGAGCGGTGAACTCTCGTACCGCGTCGGCGTTAGATGCTACGAATATTGGATCGCGCGAAAGTCTTCGTGATACTCTGGTTACGAAATCTGGCGTTCCAAGCAGTGTAATCGGTGCGCATTTGTTTACGTTACGAAGGAAAGTTGCCGAATACACTCGACGTTCAGGGTCTTGACAATCATCAGGTCTTCGCGCAGAGGATTTGTTGACCTAAAGGCAGGATGTGTGTGTGCGTAGTTTCTGTAGTTTCGGAAAATGGCAAGCACTTTCGCGAGGCTCGCGGCGGTTCGCTGGGCGTATAGTGCCTTAGCTTCGCCGAACACGGCCTAACAATCGGCTGCAGGGGATGCGGGGCCATCTATGATTTCGCTGACGACAGGTTTTCGCGCCCGCCCCGCACCCCTGACCCTTGGGGCGTTGGGCGGCTAATGGTCGCGGCGCATCACGGACGAGCACCGGCTCGTCTACCGGATGCGCAACCACCGGATCGAGTTCGCCCGGGCGCGCGATCAGTACACGTGAGATGATGGAACGAGAAGAAGCCCCTCGACCGCGAAGATGCGGGCGAGGGGCTTCCTGCGTGGGGAGATGCCGATCGGGCCGGCGCCGGATCAGGCGCGGCCGCGCTCCTCCTCTTCCAGCGCAGGACCGCACGACCCTGGTGATCAGGCGTCCCCCCGCTGGCGCATTCCACCCGTCCGGAATCCCCATTGCGCCACCGGTGGAACCGCTTTATCTATCGATCAGATTAGTACTTGACGCCAGCGAACCACAGCCTTACCGTCCACTTCCGGCAAGCGAATCGACCATGGCGAGGAGGAAGCGGATGCGGACGGGAACGATTCAACCGGGGTGCCGGAGAACGCCCCCGGGCGGGCACGACCTCGGCCTGCGGCGCCCGCGCCTGCGAAAGCGCTGGCGGAGCGACTGGGAATATCTGATGAGCTCACCCGCGAACCGGGCCTGGATCGAGGAATCAATCGCGGAGCTCGACCGCTGGAGGGAAGCGCGCGGCGCCCGGCCGTTCCCTGCGCGCGATGGCCATGAAGAGGCGCGCTGACGCGAAAGAACGCGGTTCCGCCCGCAGGCCTCACACGCTGGTCGTGGCAATACGATTTCTGCACGACCTCCAGCACTGGGTGGCAGTCGATCCGAGGACGGCGCTGCGCATACTGCGGATCATCCTCGACATCGCGCGGAATCCGCGGGAAGGGATCGGAAAGCCGGAACTGCTGAAGCACGACCGATCGGGCAACCGGTCGCGACGCATCGACAAGACACATCGGCTGCTGTACCGGGTCGACGACGAGGCGGTCGAGTTCATCTCCGCCCGATTCCACTACGAGTGACATGCCGGAGCGTCACGGGAGATGGGTCGTCGATTACGCCCTGCGCAGGCTGCGGCCGCGCGGTGACTCGCAGTACCTCTTCAGCAGCCCGGAAAACGCCGCGCGTCTCCACCGCGCAATCGAAGACTCGCTCGCCGAACGGACGCACGAGTTCACGATGGACGAGCTGTACGCGCTCTTCGGCAAGCGAAGATTCGGCGAATGAGGTGACCTCGCCCGCCGACGAAAAAACCCCTCGCCCGCGAAGATGCGGGCGAGGGGCTTCGTGCTTCGGGAGATGCTGGCGCGGGTGCGGCTCAGGCGCGGCCGCGCTCCTCTTCCTCCAGCGCCTCGAACTCCTCCAGCAGCTCGGCCTCGTGGATGGGCGGGCCGCCGGCGGGCTGCGCGATGGGCTGCTGCGTGGCGGGGGCGCCGTTCCCCGCCGCGGGCGGCGCGGGGGCGGACGCGGCCGCCGCGGGGGCGGGCTCCGCCGGGGCCTGCTCGCCGGCGCCCAGCGCGCGCTGCTCGGCGGGCGCGGCGGCGGGAAGCATCCCCATCTTCTGCTTCATCTCCAGCAGCCGGTAGTCCACGTCGGTGCCGTCGCCCTTTTCCAGCTGCTTGAAGTCGCGCTCCAGCTGGTCGCCGTGCAGCTCCTCGCTCACCGAGGCGGCGGCCAGCGCCATCCGCTCGTTCTGCTCGATGCGCTCGGCCATGCGGTCGAACGCCTCGAACGCCGACGAGTCGCTGAGCCCCGACATGGTCTCGTGGATGCGCCGCTGGGCCTGCGCGCGCCGCTGCTTGGCGATCAGCAGGTTCTTCTTCCGCTGCGCCTCCTGGATCTTCTCGTTCAGCTGGCGCAGCGCGTCGCGCAGGCGGTCGGTGTCTTCCTGGTGGCGCTGCCAGGTGCCGAACAGCTCCTGCGCGCGCACGGCGTGCTCCTGGTGGCGGATCAGCGCCTGGCGGGCCAGGTCGTCGCGCCCCTGGCGCACCGCCAGCATGGCGCGCTGCTCCCAGTCCTGCGCCTGCTTCTGCTCGTCGTCGGCCTGCTTCTTGAGCTTGGCCGCGTCGGCGATGGCCACCGCGACTTCCTGCCGGGCCTTGGCCAGCTGGCCCCGCATGTCCTCGATGACCTGGTTGAGCATCTTTTCCGGGTTCTCGGCCCGGGCGATCAGGTCGTTGATGTTCGACCTGAACATGGTGGAGAAACGATCGAAGATTCCCATGTGGATCCTTCCGGGGGTTCAGGCCTGGGCCGGGGCGCAGTCGCGGAAGCCCGACAGCGCCTCCAGGTGCGAGGCGAGCGCCATCTGGAACGAGTCGATCGTGGCCTGGAACTCGTTGAAGTCCAGGTTCTCCACCTCCAGCGACTCGGTGAGGATCACGTCGCCCACCTCGAGCGCGTAGGCCGCGTGCACCAGGTCGGTGGCGTTCAGCTCCAGCAGGCGGCGGAAGAGCGCGGCGCAGCGCGGCTCCTCGGCGGGCAGGTCCATCACCTTCATGCGGAACACCAGCAGCGGCGGCGACAGGTGGATGACCACGCCGGCGTCGGCCGCTCCGGCGCGCACCAGCCACATCCCCTCGCTGATCTCTTCGTGGTCGAGCCCTGCGCGCAGCAGGTAGCTCTCCACGTCGTCACGTGTGACCATGGGTCAGCCCTTCTCGGGTTCGTCGGTCGGGACATCGGGGTCCTCCTCGGCGGCCGGGAGCGCGGCTGCATCGCCGCGGCTGCCGTCCGTGAGGAGGCGCATCATGAACGACTGCTCGTCCTGCATGCGCACCACCTGGGCGGTGAGCGTGTCCACCTCTTCGCGGAGCCGCGCCAGCTCGGCGGTGTGCTGCGCCTCGAGCTGCTGGCTGCCGCCGCCGCGCGCCAGCCACCCCGACGCGGTCCAGCGCGTCAGGTAGGCGACGACGAAGAGGATGAGGATCAGTTCCCACATCGGTCGTTCGGGTGAAGGCTACGCGCCCGGAACGCTCAAAGTTTCATCCGGCGGGCGCGCTGTCCATCCCCGGATCCCCCTCCTGCACATCCCCGATCATGCTGGGAGACGATCGGGAAGCCGGCACAATCTCCCTGCATCCGCTCGATCCCGGCGCGCCGCGGAAATGCCGGGACCGCGAGTCCGCGAAGGCGGACTTCGGGCCGTTGTTGCCGCGAATTCATTCGCCGGGAGGATGCCGGCGCGACGCCGGGAAGCCCGTCCTCCCGCCTACCAGCCGACGCCCTACCGGCTGATCCCGCTCGGCCGCGAGGTCGGGCGGATCTGCACCAGCCGCCGGGCGCTGGGGGTCGCGGCCAGGCCGCCCATCGCGGTCTCGCGGTAGGCGCTCGGCATGCGGCGGCCCACCTCGCCCATCACGTCGATCACCTCGTCGGCGGTCACCGGGAAGTCGAGCCCCGCGAGCGCCATCTCCGCCCCCGCGATCGCCTGCATGGCCGCCGAGGCGTTGCGGTAGATGCAGGGGATCTCCACCAGCCCGCCGATGGGGTCGCAGATCAATCCCAGCATCCCCTGCAGCGTCAGCGCGACCGCGGTGGCGATCTGCTCGTGCGACCCGCCGCTCAGCCACGCCACCGCCGCCGATCCCATCGCCGCCGCCGTTCCCGTCTCGGCCTGGCAGCCGCCCTCCGCGCCGGCCAGCGAGGCGCGCTGGGCGATCACGCCGCCCACGCCGCCGGCCACCAGCATGGCGTCGACCAGCTTCTCCTCGCCCAGGTGCTGGAACTCGTCGATGCTGACCAGGACCGCGGGAAGGACGCCCGCCGCGCCGGCGGTCGGCGCGGCGACGATCAACCCCATCGCCGCGTTCACCTCCAGCGTGGCGATGGCGCGCGCCAGCGTCTCGGTCACGCGCTGGCCCAGGAGCCGCGGGCCGTTCTCCCACAGCCGCCGCGCGCGGCCGCCGGTCAGGCCGCTGGCCGAGCGCACCTCGCCCTTCAGCCCCTCGTCGATCGCGCCGCGCATCACCTGCAGCGTGCGGGCGATGCGCGCGCGGATGTCGGCCTCGGGCACGCCGCGCTCGGCGGACTCGGTGGCCAGGACGACCTGCGGGAGCGGGCGGCCGCTTTCCTCCGCGTCGCGGATCAGCGACTCGATGGACTTGTGCATCGGTCAGGCGATCTTGGGAACCATGCGGGCCCACCGCACCCACGGGAACCCGCGGATCGCGTCGAACGCGGCGTCGGCGATGGGCTCGTCGGCCTCGATGGTCATCAGCGCGTCCTGGTGGCGGCCGGTGCGGTCCACGCGCATGGTCGCGAGGTTCACGCGGTGTCCGGCCAGCACCGTGGCCACGGCAGCGATCGTGCCCGGCTCGTCGTGCGCCTGGATCACCAGCGTGTGGTAGTCGCCGCCCAGCTCCACGGGGAAGCCGTCCAGCTCCGTCACCTCGATGCGCCCGCCGCCCAGCGACGCGCCGCGCAGCGTGGTCTCCTCGCCGTTCAGCCAGGTGGTGATGATGGCGGTGTTGGGGTGCGCGTCGTCGCCCAGCTCCACGTCCTCGAAGTCCCAGGCCAGCCCCGCGGCCTCGGCCTCGTCGTAAGCGTTGCGCAGGCGCAGGTCGTCGGGCGGCAGGCCGATCAGGCCGCCCACGATGGCGCGGTGCGTCCCGTGCCCCTCGCCGGTGGCGGCGAACGAGCCGTGCAGCCGGATGTGCGCGCGCTCGGGCATGCCGCCGGCCACGGAGCGCGCCATCTGCCCCAGGCGGCAGGCGCCCGCGGTGTGCGATGAGCTGGGACCCACCATCGTCGGGCCTAGGATGTCGAAGAGCGATACCATGTTGCGGAAAATAAAGGGGACAGGGGACAGGGGACAGGGGACGCAATCCGTCATCAGCCGCCTGGAGGATGCCGATTACGAGGGCCACTCGATGGCGATGCTGCAACGCATCGCGAACGCGCTGGGGCAGCGGCTCACGATCGGCATGACGCCGCGCGAATCAGCCGAGCGGCGGCGAGCGTAGCCAGCGACACCACGTCAGCGGGAAGCCGCGCCCGGTCGGACCGGGCGCGGCTTCCTTGTTGTGTCCGGTCACGCGACGGCGACGCGCTACGCCAGCGGCAGCCCCGAGGTAGCGCGGGTCTGCTCGTCGTGGAGCGCGCGGAGGGGGGCGATGTCGGGGTGCTCGGCGCCGGTGCCGATCTCCTCGACGAAGCGGCAGGTGGCGCGGCCGGCGGAGGCCTGCTCGTAGCGCGACTCCCAGTCGCGCATGGCGCGCTCGTCGCCGGGGCCGTCGAAGGGGAAGCGCACCGGCGGCGTCGGCATCCCGATGCGCCACGGCTTGGGCGTGAGGCGCGCGCGGAAGCTCTTCTGCACCTGGCACAGGCGGACGTAGTGCGGGTCGGCGCCCATCGCGGCGAGCGCCGCCTGCGCGTCCGCGCCGGTGGGCTCGAACGGCGCATGCGTGACCAGGTAGCGCAGCCCCGCGTAGGTACGGTACACGCGCACCCGCCACTCGGGGCGCGCGGCCACGAACCGGCGCAGGCGGTCCAGCGCGGGCCCGGTCGCCGCGTCCGCGGGAGCCGGCGCGGGGGCGGGAGTGGGCGGGGGCGGCGCGGACGGCGCGGGCGAGGACGGGCGGAACGCGCCCAGGAACGATTTCAGCCCACCCGGGAGCGGGAGCGAGTCCACCGCGTTCCAGAGCGACTGTGCCGCGTCGCCGATGGCCTGCGCCGGGTTCTGGGGCGGGTGCTCACCGCTGGAGCCGGAACTCGCGCCCGGCTCCGAACCGGCCACGTCGACGTCGATGAAGAACGCGTGCGCGGCGTTCAGCACCAGCGCGCCATAGATGTTGCGCGTGATCGCCGCGTCGGGCGCGTCGGGGCCGCCGGAGCCCTGGATCTCGCGCACCACCTCCTCGCGCAGCGGGCGGTCGCCGTAGGTGTACTTCTCGGGGAAGCCCATCCCGCTCTGGATGCGCTCGGCCACGCGCACCACCGCCTGCTCCGCGAGCACCTGCGCGTCGGCGGGGCTGCCGCGCGAGCCGCGCCAGACGTGGAAGCGCACCGGCTGGCCGTCGGGCTTCACCGCCTGGGAGTCCGCGCGGTGCCAGTAGCGGGGGATCAGCATCGGAGCTCCATGGGCTGGAGGTGGAAACGGACGGTGGGATGACGATCAACATCTTTCCCGCGCGGTGGCTTCGCAAGACATCACCGCGGCTCGGGAATTCGACGGATCGCATCGGCCGATTTCCACGAAAAGCGGAGCGCTCCGATGGCCGGAGCGCCCCCGCATCTTCATCTCCCGTCCGTAAACCCGAAGCCGCCAAGCGATTCAGCGCGGACTGCCGGCTGACGTGCGGCCTCGGTTATGGATCCTTCGGCCTGCAGGCGCTTGCGCGAATCAGCTTGCAGTGTGGCCGGCCTCAGGATGACGTCAGGTCAGGGTCGGGCGCAATCGGCGAGCATTTATTTCGCCGCAGCCAATCACCGGCGACTGAAGTCGCAGCAACAACTACGGGAAGCCTCGCAAACTGCGCGAGGCTGAACGATCGATCTCTACGGTCACGACGCGCCGCGCAGGGCGTCGACCTCGCGCTCGATCGCGCGGAAGCGGCGGCCCAGAGAAATGGCGTAGCCGAACACCAGCAGCCACGCCAGCGCGAAGGCGATGAACACGTGCCAGTAGGCGCGCAGCGTCCGCGGCGGCCCCGCCTCGGCGGAGAGCGCGGGGCCGCCCAGCGGCTGCTCCGCGGGGGCGGGCGCCTGCGTCGAAGCGGCGGCCGGTGGCGCGTCCTGCGCGGCCAGGCGCGGCGCGGGCGAGAGCGCGAGCAGGGCGGCGGCGAGCGCCGCGCGGGCGAATCGGATCGGGCGCATCGGTCGGATTTCTCCCGGAAACGGAGGCGTCAGCGGGGCGCGGCGCGCAGGGCGTGCACGCGCTGCTGCAGGCGCTCCATCCCGTAGCGGATCAGCAGGAGCGAAAGGAACAGGAAGGTGAAGGCGAACAGGCAGACGAAAAGCGTCTGCAGGATGGCCGGATCGGCCTGCGCGCCCTCGGGGCGCATCACCACCGGCTTGGGGTGCTGCGAGCGCCACCACTGCACGCTCAGGTGGATCAGCGGGATGTCGACCGCCGCCACGATCCCCAGGATCGCGGAGAAACGCCTGCCGCGCTCGGGGTTCTCGGCCGCGCCGCGGAGCATGAAGTAGGCGACGCCCATGAACCAGAGCAGCAGCGTGAGCGTGAGCCGCGGCTCCCACACCCACCACGCGCCCCACGCCACCCGCGCCCACAGCGGCCCGGTGAGCAGCACCAGCGTGGCGAACAGCAGCCCGATCTCCGCCGCCGAAACGGCGATGGCGTCGAGCTTGGGGTCGCGCAGCCACAGGTAGCCGGCCGAGCAGAGCGCCACCAGCCCGAAGGCCAGGAACATGGTCCACGCGCTGGGCACGTGCACGTAGAAGATGCGCTGCACGATGCCCATCTCCGCCTCGGTGGGGGCGTAGAAGAACACCATCCACAGCCCCCACAGCAGCAGCCCCATCCCCACCACGCCGAACCCCGCCGCCCAGCGGCGCGTTCCGGCGAGCGAATCGTCCATCCCCGCCGGGCCAAGGCGGGCGAGCGCGGGCGATTCCGGCCGAGTCGTCGTCTCCATCTACTCCTCCACAACGGCGCCGAAAAGGGCCGTGCACACGAACAAAAAGATCAGCGCGAAGGCGCCCAGCATCTTCAACTGGCTCACCACGTCGCTCACCGGGCGGCCCACCAGCAGGCGCTGCGTGGCCGCGCAGGCGAAGATCACCACCGGCGTCAGCAAGGGCAGCAGCAGGATGGGGATGAGCGTCTCGCCCAGCCGCGTGTGCGCCGCCACCGCGCCGAAAAGGGTGCCCAGCGCCATGAACCCCGCCGTCGCCAGAACCACCACCGCCGCGAGCGCCGGGAGCGAGCCCTGGAAGCTCAGGGTGAAGAAGAGCGCGAACACGGGAAAGATCAGCGCCTCCACGGCCAGCACGATGGCCATGTTCGCCAGCCACTTCCCCAGGAAGAGCGCGCCGCGGTCCACGGGGGAGAGGAGGACGCCGGTCAGCGCGTCGGCCTCCTTCTCCAGCGCGAACGAGCGCCCCAGCCCCAGCGTTCCCGCGAACAGCACCGTCACCCAGATCATGGCCCCGGCGATGGAGCGCGCGCGGATGCTGGGGTCCACCGCGAAGCTGAAGACCACGGCCACGAGCACGGCGAAGGTCCCCATCGACAGCACCCGCTCGCGCGAGCGTGCCTCCAGCAGCAGGTCCTTCCGCGCCACCGCCCACACCTGCGCCAGGAACGAGGCGCCGGCGGGTTCGGAAGATGCCGTATCGTCCGCCACCCGGGGCTCGGCGCGCTCCGCGACGGCCATCTCCGTCACGAGCCCCCCCGGCCGCGGCATCTCATCGGCGCGCGCATCACACCGCCGCCGCGACGCGGGCGGTGTACAGGCGCTCGAAGGCGGCGGCGTCCACCGCGGCGCGCGGCTCGTCGCTCACCCAGCGGCCGCCCACCTGCACGGCCACGCGGTCCGCCTGCTCCAGCCCCTGCGACAGGTTGTGCGTCACCAGCACCACCGTGGTCCGGCCGTCGCGCAGGCGCTCGAGCGCGGCGCTCAGCATGGCGGCGGCGTGGGGGTCCAGGCCGGTGTACGGCTCGTCCAGCAGCACCACCTCGGGGCTGTGCAGGAGCGTCCGCGCGAGCGCCAGCCGCTGCTGCATCCCGCGCGAGAAGGTGCGCACCCGGTCGTCCCGCCGCTCGCGCAATCCGACGGAGTCCAGCGCCGCGTCCACGACCTCGCGCCGCCCCTTCAACCCGTAGAGCCGGCCGTAGAAGTCCAGGTTCTCGGCCGCCGTCAGCCCCGGGTAGAGAAAGGTCTGGTGCGAGAGGAGGCCGATCCGGCGCCGCGCCGCCTCGTCGCCCACGTCCCCCCCGGCGACGAGGACGGAGCCGCGGGTGGGCCGCACCGCGCCGCAGAGCATGCGCAGGAGCGTGGTCTTCCCCGCCCCGTTGGGGCCGAAGACGACCAGGAACTCGCCGCGGGCCAGCGTGAACTCGATCCCGCGGACGGCGGGGAGCGGCCCGTACCACTTCTCCAGCGCGCGTGCCTCCAGCGCGGGCGCCGTCACCGCAGGCGCTTTCCGCAGCCCGCGCAGAAGCGGCTGGCGGGCGGGTTCACGAAGCCGCAGGCGTGGGTGATGCTCTCGCCCGCGACCACGATCCCGTCCACCACCCCCACGCCGGCCGCGGCCTGCGCCGCCTCGGCCGCGCGGATGGCGGCCAGCGCCTCGTAGCTCAGCCGGTCGCGCTGGGCCAGGTAGTCGGCCTGGTCCAGCTTTCCGCCCAGGAAGTCGTACTCCAGGTCCTTCAGCGCGGCCAGCGTGGACCGGCGCCGCGCCTCGGCGTCCAGCAGCGACCCCGGCGCCGCGTCCGCCAGGATCGCCGTCCGCCGCGCGACCACGGGGCGGACGACCAGGACTCCGACGACCGTCGCCAGCAGGGCGGAGAGGAGAACCAGCGTCATCCCGCCGCCTCCCCGCGCTCGAAGCGGCGGAGCGCGGCCTCCACCTGCGCGCGGTCGCCGTCGCTCAGCGTGGCGGGGGCGATGGGAACGATCCCGCGCCGTCCGCGCTTCAGCTGCGCCAGCCGCATCGCCACCACCCCCGCGCCGATGACCAGGATGGACGGCGGGAGGATCCAGGCCCAGAGCCCGACGCCGCTCTCCTTCGGCAGGATGCGCATCTGCTCGCCGCGGCGGGCGATGACGCCCTCCACGATCTGCGAGACGGAGCGCCCGGCCAGCGCCTCGGCCATCACCGTGTCGCGGAGGGCCGAGGCCTCGGGGCTGGGGCACATGTCCAGCGTGTGCGAGGGCGTCACCGGCGAGCGCAGCTGCTCCTCGGCCGCGCGCGCGGTGGCCACGGCCGCGGGGTCCTGGGCCGAAACGGGCGCCGCCGCCCGGAGCGCGGCGGCGGCGATGGCGAGGACCATCAGTCTCCCACGCATCGTCAGATCCCCATCAGCTCGGGCTCGGCGGCCGGCGCGCGCTGCGGCTTCCGCGCGGGCACCGTCGCCCGGACGACTTCCGGGGCGGGCCAGAGCGCCACCAGCGTGCCCATCGCCATGATGAACCCGCCCAGCCAGATCCAGGGCACCAGCGGGTTCACCAGCACCTTGAAGGTGGCCACGGGGCGGGGGTTCGTCCCCTGCATGAGGCCCTCGGCATTGTCGACCCCGGCCAGGATCAGGTACAGGTCCTCGTTCCACACGCGCCGGATGCCGACCTCGGAGGTGACCTCGTCGCGCTGCTTGTAGGCGCGCTTCTCGGGCGCCATCAGCCCGGCGGGGCGGCCGTCCTTCTTCACGTCGACGGAGGCGACGATCTTGGTCATGTTCTGCGCCGGGTACCAGCTCATGGCCTGGTACGTCAGCGTGTACGTGTGCCCGAAAGGCGAGCGGATGGACACCGCCTCGCCCGGCTTCAGCGCCACCTGCTTCTCGGCGTTGAACGCCTTTCCCGCGAAGCCGCAGAAGCAGACGATGAAGCCGGCGTGCACCACGTAGCCGCCGTAGCGGCGCCGGTTGCGCTCGAAGAGGTGCACGAAGGCGGTGAAGGGGTTCTCGCCCTCGATCTTCGCCCGCGCCCGCGTTCCCTTCCAGAACTCCACCACGATCGTGGTCATGCTGAACGCGGCGAGGCCGAACGTGGCCAGCGCGTAGGGATGCGACACCCCCGTGGTCCACATCAGCCCGGTGACGCCCAGGCCGGCGGCCAGCGGAAGGGTGAAATTGCGCTTCAGGTTGCGCGGCGTGGCCTTGCGCCAGGCGATGACCGGCCCCACGCCCAGCAGGAAGAGGAGGATGAGGCCCAGCGGGACGTTCACCCGGTTGTAGAAGGGCGGCCCCACGTTGATCTTCTGCCCGAAGATCCCCTCGCTGATGAGCGGGAACGTGGTCCCCCACAGCACCGCGAACATCACCGAGACGAACGCCAGGTTGTTCACCAGGAACGCCGCCTCGCGCGACAGGAAGCTCTCCAGCCGGTTCTCGGGCGCGAAGGCGTGGCGGCGCCACCAGACCAGCGCCGCGCTGGCCAGGATCAGGGAGCCCAGGAAGCCCAGGAAGATGTAGGCGATCGTGGTGTTCTCGGCGAACGAGTGCACGCTCTCGATGAGCCCGCTGCGCGTCAGGAACGTCGCGAAGATGGAGAGGAGGAAGGTCCCGATCACCAGCAGGACGTTCCACATCTTCAGCATCCCCCGCTTCTCCTGGATCATCACCGAGTGCAGGAACGCCGTCCCCGTGAGCCAGGGGAGGAGCGACGCGTTCTCCACCGGGTCCCAGAACCAGTATCCCCCCCACCCCAGCTCCACGTACGCCCACATCATTCCGAAGATGATGCCGCAGGTGAGGAAGAACCACGCGAGCAGCGTCCACCGCCGCGTCGTGGTGATCCAGCGCGTGTCCAGCCGTCCGCTGAGCAGCGCGGAAACGGCGAAGGCGAAGGGGATGGTGAAGCAGGTGAAGCCCAGGTACAGCGTGGGCGGATGGATGGTCATCCAGTAGTTCTGCAGCTGCGGGTTCAGCCCGCGCCCGTCGGGCGGGACGAAGTCCATCAGCTGGAACGGGTTGCTGGCGAAGACCACCACCACCATGAAGAAGGCCAGCACGGTGAGCACCGTGCCCGCCACGTACGGCATGAACTCGCGGTTGCGGCGGCGGTTCTGCAGCATCACGATGGAGCCGAAGAACGAGAGCAGGAGCGCCCAGAACACCAGCGACCCCGTCTGCCCCGCCCACAGCCCCGTGATCTTGTAGAAGAGGCCGAGCTCGCGGTTGGAATACCCCGCCACGTACTTGTAGCGGAACTCGCTGCGCAGGAAGGCCGCGATGATGGCGATGGATGCCGTCACCAGCAGCCCGAACACGGCGTACACCGAGCGCTCGGCGCTCAGCACCAGGTCGCCGCGGCCCTTGCGTCCGCCGTAGAAGCCCAGCGTGGCCCCCCAGCCGGCCACCAGCAGCGCCAGCCAGAGAGCGACTTCGCCGATCTGCGTCACGACTGCTTGCCCTTGAAGTCGGATTCGGCGGCCTCGTAGCGCGAGCCGCACTTGGTCAGCACCTGCGCGGCCTCGAACGTCCCGCCCTTGCGGTAGCGCCCCTCGACCACCACGTCGCGCCCCTCCTTGAAGGTGTCGGGGAGCGGGCCGTTGTAGTGGACGGGAAAGGTCTCGCGCCCGGTGGCGATGTCGACCATGGTGAAGCGCAGGTCCAGCGTCTTCTGGTCGAAGCTCACGCTTCCGGGCACCACGCGGCCGCCCACCCGCACCCCCGCGTCTTCGGCGAAGGTGGGGTTGGCCACGAGGCGCGCCGAGAGCTCGGCGGGCGTCAGGTAGTAGGTCATCGAGTCCTTCATCCCGGTGACCATGAGATAACCCACCACGCCGGCCAGCAGCACGCCGCCCGCGACAAATCTGCTCTGCTTTTTCACAGGAATCTCTCCCGCGAGAATGTACGCTCCGGAGTGCGGCAATATACACCCGAAAAAGCTGTGCAGAAAGGCTTTCCGCGCGGTCGCGGAGATTAGCGGACGGTGAGCCGCCCGCGCGCCAGGTGCGCAACGGCGCGCGGGCGTGCACGCGAGGTCGCCCCGGTGCCGGTGGACAAATCGCGCGCGGCGAGCGGGTTGCGCCGGAAACGCGCGGTGGAGCGCTCCGCGCGCTTCCACCGCCGTCCCGCCTCCGGGGCGCTCTGCCGCCGGCCCCGCTACAGCGACTTCAGGTACTCGACCAGCTCCGCCCGCTCCTGCGCGGTCAGGTTCAGCCCCAGGACGGTGTCGTAGTGCCCCACCACGTCGGCCAGGGTGGGCGCGCTCCCGTCGTGGAAGTAGGGCGCGTGCTGCCACAGGGCACGCAGCGGCGTGGTGCGGTACTTCCCCGTGGTGCCGCGCTCGGCCCACGTGGGCTCCATCCCCGTCTCGGCCGGGGCGTGCAGCCGCGCGCCCGCGTCGGTGAGGGCGCTCCCCGAATGGCAGCCGGAGCAGCGTCCCTTCCCCTCGAACACCACCCTGCCGCGCGCCGCGGCCCCCGCGTCGAAGCTCCCCGCCGGCGGCGCGGGCGCCTGCAGGCTGTGCTGGTAGTCGCGCAGCACCGCCAGCACGGGGTCCACCAGGTCGGGCGACTGCTGGATGTCCAGGTGCAGGCGTTCGTCGCGGAACGAGCCCTGCCCGTGCATCTGCGTGACGGCCACGTAGCGGTTCCAGTAGGAGATGGGCCCCTCGCCGGTGTACGTCTCCAGCGCCACGTCGTGCAGGCCGTACGCGGGCGGGATCACCACCGGCCCGTTGCGACCGTCGATGTTCCAGCGCGCGTCGTAGCGCCCGGGCCCCCACGAGAGCAGCACCGCCTGCACCGCCGGGTCCTTCAGCGCGGGCGACAGGGAGAGGATCTTCCCCGGGTCCAGGTCGTGGTTCGCCCACCCGTCCATCCGCCGCCCGATCCCCGGCGCCACCGAGTTGTCCACGTTCGAGTGGCAGAGCGCGCAGGTCACCCCCATGCGCGTGATGTGGTTGTTCGCGTCGACCTGCGCCTTCACGCCCACCACGGCGTCCAGCTTCAGCAACGCCACCGTGGTCGCGGGGCTGTGCAGGTCCACCTGCCCCAGGATCCCCGGCGGCAGCTTGTCGGCGTCCACCTTCAGCCCCACGGCCAGCGCGGTGACCGGGTCCACGGCGGACTCGATCACCTGGTTCATGTGCAGCGTGTCGGTCCAGAACCTCTCGTTGCCGAAGGTGTTGTTGCGGAACACGTCGCGCCCGCGGGCGAGCGTCTCCTCAGACGGAGCGTCGGGCCCGTCGCTGCACGCCCCCAGCAGCGTGAGCGCGGCAATCGAAAACAGAATGGCCCTTCGGTGCGGCGAACGGACGGTGCGGCCCTGCATGGCGTCCTCCCTGGTTCCGGGCCGGCCGCCGCGCGCGCCCCTCTGCGCCCGCGGCGGCGGCCGCTGTCCTCCTCCCCCTCAGCGCCCCGGCGGCGCGTGCGCCAGGCGCAGGAACTCGTCGCGCGTGCGGCCGTCGTCGCGGAACACGCCGCGCAGCGCGCTGGTGATGGTCGACGAGTTCTGCTTCTCCACGCCGCGCATCATCATGCACAGGTGCGCGGCCTCCACCACCACACCCACGCCGCGCGGCTGCAGCACCTCCTGGATGGCGTCGGCGATCTGCTGCGTCAGCCGCTCCTGCACCTGCAGCCGGCGCGCGAACACCTCCACGATGCGCGGCAGCTTGCTGAGGCCGATGATCTTGCCGTCGGGCACGTAGGCCACGTGCACCTTGCCGAAGAAGGGGAGCAGGTGGTGCTCGCACAGCGAGTACATCTCGATGTCGCGCACCATCACCATGGCGTCGTGCGACTCCTCGAACACGCCCTGCCCCACCACGTCGCGCACGTCCATCGCGTAGCCGCTGGTGAGCGCGGCCAGCGACCTGGCCACGCGCTCGGGCGTGCGCAGCAGCCCGTCGCGCTCCGGGTCCTCGCCGACCAGCTCCAGCTGGCGCCGCACGAGGTCCGCCATCTCCTCCCGCGCCGCGTCCACGTCGAAGATGCGCCGCGCGCGCAGGTCGTCCGTCCCCTCCAGCCGCGCCGCCGCGGATGTGCCGATCGCCATTCCCATCCCTCTTTCGGTTGAAAGTCGTTGGAACGAATACAGATCCGGATTCGAGCCCCGGCGTGTCTGGTCGATGTCGATCACCGGGCCTGGAAACTCAGCGCAATCGGGGCGATGGAGGGTTTCCGCGGCTCTCGCGCCGCCCTCTCCCCGCGCCTTGGAGCGCTCGCCCTCTCCCGTACCGGGCGAGGGGGGCTGCCACGCCATCGGCGCAGCCTGCAACCTATCCTCACGCCGACGCTTCGGAGTGCCGGAGAGGCGTGGAAGCTACCTCTCCCGGTACGGGAGAGGTGGACGGCCTAAGCCGGCCGGAGAGGGCGCGATGCCGCGGACGCGCACCATCGCCATCCCCCGATCCCGATCCCCGATCCCTCTCGTCATCGCCGATGTTCACCCGACGCCCGCCGCCGCGCGCGCGTCCCCGCGGATCGCGGCCTCGACGGCGGCGAGGTCGGCGGCCTCGATCCCCGCCTCGGCGCACAGACTGGTGCGGTCGCGGGCGATGGTGGCGATGGCGAGCGGCTTTCCGCCCTTGCGGTAGACGGCCGTGCAGTCGTTCGCGCGGGGGTCGCCGTCGATCTCGATGGCGTCCCACTTCTCCGCGTGGCCCACGTAGCTGATGGTTACGTCGTAGTGCGTGCTCCAGAAGAACGGCGCGGCACGGAAGGCCTCGCGGCGGCCCAGCATGTTGCGCGCGGCGGTCTGCCCCTGCCGCTGGCCCACCACCCAGTGCTCGGAGCGGATGTTCTGCCCGGTCCACGCGTCCGGCCAGCGGCACACGTCGCCCGCCGCCCAGATCCCCGGCGCGCTGGTGCGCAGGAACTCGTCGACCACGATCCCGCCCTCCACCTTCAGCCCGGCCCACTGCCCCAGCGCGATCCCCGGCCGCACGCCGATTCCCACCACCACCAGGTCGGCCTCGAGCGACGGGCCGCTCTTCAGCGTCACCGTCTTCCCGTCGATCGCCTGCACGCCGTCCTTCAGGTGGAACTTCACCCCGTGGTCCTGGTGCAGCCGCTGGATGTTCCAACCCAGCTCGGGCCCAAGGATGTTGCCCAGCGGCAGCGGCTCGTGGCTGACCACGTTCACCTCCAGCCCCCGCGCGCGGAGCGACGCCGCCACCTCCAGCCCGATGAAGCTGCTGCCGACCACCACCGCTTTCTTAGCCGATTCCGCGGCGCGGATGATGGCGCGGCTGTCGGCCAGCGAGCGCAGGTAGAACAGGTGCGGCACCTCGCGCTGCGAAACGGGAAGGCGCACCGGCTCCGAGCCCGTGGCGATCAGCAGCGCGTCGTAGCCGCAGGTGCGGCCGTTCATCAGCTTCACGCGCCGCTCCGCCGCATCGATCCCCACCACGCGGGTGCCGAGGACCAGGTCGATGCGGTTCTCGGCGTACCACTCGGGCGGGAAGAGGGGGATCCACTCCTCCGGCGCGTTCCCGGCCAGGTAGTCCTTGGAAAGATTCGGCCGGTCGACGGGCCCGTCCGCCGTCGCGTCGATCATCGTCACCGCGCCGGCGAAGCCCTCGCGGCGCAGCATCTCCGCGCACGCGCTTCCCGCCGCCCCCGCGCCGACGATGACGATGGAGCGCGGCATCTCGGCCGGCGCGTCGACCGCCGGCGCCTTCGGCTGCGCGTCGCGCCTGCCGGTGACGAAGACGCGGCCCTCGCGCACCTCGGCGTTCCAGCACCCGGCCGGGCGCAGCGCCGGCGCGGCTACGGCCTCGCCGGTGCGCAGGTCGAAGCGCGAGTGGTGCGCGGGGCAGCGGATGGTCCCGTCCACCACGACCCCGCCGCCCAGCGGCACGCCGTAGTGCGTGCAATTGGCGTCCAGCGCGAACACCTCGCCGCCCGTGCGGACGACCACGACCGGCTCCCCGTTCGCGTGCCCGGTGAGGATCCCGCCGTCGCCGATGTCGTCCAGCGGCACGCCCTGCATCAGGTCCGGGCCTTCCAGCTCCTGCTTCTCGCCGCCCATCCAGCGCCTCCGCGTTGTGGTGTGGAGATAAGCCTACGCTGCCTTACCACAGTTTGTCAACGTTTTCTTTGACATATTCTGAAAGATGTGTTTCGATGCCGAATCCGGGGATCACGCAATCCGGCAGTGCACGGGCGATCTCGCCTGTAGGTCCTTCGGCCTGCTGCCGCTCGTGCGCGGGCAACGATGGTGTGGCCGGCCTGAAAGGAAAGTTCCGCGCGCGGCCGGCCACCGGCGACTGAAATCGCAGCAACAACCACGGGAAGCCTCGCAAACTGCGCGAGGCTGATCCGCTCACTCCGCGGCATCGGCGCTCACCACCGATCTCCTTTCATCCTCAACCGGTATGGTTGGGAAGACAGGACAGCAGGATCACGCGGAGAAGCGGAGCACGGAGGAGTTCCCTCCGCCGCTCCGCTTCTCTGCGTGCGATCCGGCAGCGCTTTGGGGACTACGTGGCTTCGCTCGCGCGGGCGACCTCGACGTACAGGTCCCAGCGGCAGCTGGCGCAGGTCACCTTGTGCGGGTTCCCCATCCGCCCCAGCTCGGTGAAGTCCTGCACGGTGCCGCACTTGGGGCACGGTCCGTGGAGCGACAGCAGCGTGCGGTACTCGCGCATGTGGTTGAACGCGCGGAACGCCGCCACCGCCGCGACCACGATCGGCCAGGGAAAGTGCGGGGGAATCCAGATCACGATGGGGATGAGGAGGAGCAGCGCCAGGTCCTTCAGCATCTGCGCGCGGCGCCAGTGGCCGCTCCGCTCCAGCACCCTGGCCCTCGCCTCGCTCGCCTGCCCGCCCATGAACACCAGCCGCGCGGGCACCTCGGGTATCGCCTGCAGCTCGCTCTGCTCCATCCGCCGTCACCGTCTCGTGTGGACCGCCCGAACCTACTTCGCCTGTGCGGAAACGACGGTGGCAAAGCCGACACCGCCCAGGTCCCACGCGAGGTCCAGAACCGAGGCCGTGTCACGTGGATCGCGCGTATCGAGCAGCTCCTTGGCCACGCCGGCCGCCGCGCCGGTCCCCGCGCCCACGATCAGGCTGGTGCGGTGGTCCGCGCCCGCCAGCCGCGCGCCCGCGCCCGCCAGGCTCGTCACCAGGAACGAGGCGAAGAAGTGCTGGAGCTTGTCCTCGCCGAACAGGCGGTCGCCGGGTTGGCGGGCGGCGGCGCCGTGTTGGCCGCCCAGCGAGAAGCACAGGCAGAGCAGCAGCTTGTCCATCGTCATCCCCCTCCGTTTGCCCAGGCGCACGCGGCATCCACCGCGCGCTGCCACCCCGCGAGCACCTCCGCCCGCGCACCGTCCTCCATCCCCGGCTCGAACGCCGACTCCTCCGGCCGCGCCGCGTCGAACTCCTCGGGACTCGCCCAGAACCCCGTGGCCACGCCGGCGAGCCCCGCCGCGCCGCGCGCCGTCATCTCCACCAGCCGCGGCCGGCGCACGGGGATGCCCAGCACGTCGGCCTGGAACTGCATCAGCCAGTCGTTGGCCGCCGCGCCGCCGTCCACGCGCAGCTCCGGCATGCGCACGCCGGCGTCGCCCTCCATCGCCTGCACCACGTCGTGGGTGGAAAAGGCCATCGCCTCGAGCGCGGCGCGGGCCAGGTGCGCCCGCCCGGTGCCGCGCGTGAGCCCGAAGAGCGTTCCCCGCGCGCGCGGCTCCCAGTGCGGCGCCCCCAGCCCGGTGAAGGCGGGGACCAGGTAGACGCCGTCGTTGGATTCCAGCGACCGCGCCAGCGCCTCGGTCTCGGCCGCGTCGTGCAGGATGCCGAGGCCGTCACGCAGCCACTGGACCGCCGCGCCGGCGATGAAGATGGAGCCCTCCAGCGCGTACGCCCGCTCCCCGCGCGGGCCGCACGCCGCCGTGGTCAGCATCCCGTGGCGGCTGGGGACGCGCTTGTCGCCCGTGTGGACCAGGAGGAAGGCGCCGGTTCCGTAGGTGTTCTTCCCTTCCCCCGGCGTCCAGCAGCCGTGGCCATACAGCGCCGCCTGCTGGTCGCCCGCGATCCCGGCCACCGGCGCCTCGCCCTCGAACGCGGCGCCGTCGGTGGCGCCGTACACCTCGGACGACGAGCGGATCTCCGGCAGAACGGCGGCGGGGATGCCGAAGAGATCCAGCAGCGCGGGGTCCCACGCGTCGTCGTCCAGCGAGTAGAGGAGGGTGCGGCTGGCGTTGGTGCGGTCGGTCAGGTGGAGGCGGCCGCCCGTCATCTTCCAGACGAGCCACGTGTCGATGGTCCCCGCCGCGAGCTCCCCGGCCTCCGCGCGTGCCCGCGCGCCGGGGACGTGGTCCAGCAGCCAGGCCAGCTTGGTCGCGCTGAAGTACGGGTCGATGACCAGCCCGGTGCGCGTGCGGACGTCGTCCTCGCGCCCGTCCTCCTTCATCTTCCTGCAGAGCTCCGCGGTGCGGCCGTCCTGCCAGACCAGCGCGTGGTGCAGCGGCTCGCCGGTCGCGCGGTCCCACAGCACCACCGTCTCGCGCTGGTTGGTGATGCCGATCCCCGCGAGCGCATCGACGGTCGTCCCCGCGTGCGCGGCGGCCACGCGCGCGACGCGCTTCGTCACCTCCCAGATCTCGGCCGCGTCGTGCTCCACCCAGCCGGGGCGGGGGAAGTGCTGGGTGAACTCGCTGTACGCCCGCCCGCGCACCCGCCCGTCGCGGTCGATCACCAGGCACGTGGTGCCCGTGGTACCCTGGTCGATGGCGAGGATCATCGGCCGTCTCCTCCGTCCGACCAGCGCGAGGGCACGTCCGGCTCTTCACCTCGTTCCTCGCACAGCGCCAGGTAATCGTCCACGGCTTCGACGAACGCCGGCTGAACCTCGTCGACGGAGGAAGCGTGAAACGTGACGACATCCCGGATATTTTCGAGACGGCCGTGGAGCACCATCTCGTCGGAGTCGAATTCCACCGTAGCCGTGTAGCCTTCGTAGGGCTGCGTCATCGCGGTGCCTCGCGTTCCTCTGCAGTTCGAGCCGGTTAGATGATATGGCGGATTCCCGACCTGCGGCATCGGTGCGAGACCACCCTCGGCCCGCACCTGCCCATCGCAGTTGAAGCCTCGCGCAGTTTGCGAGGCTTTCCGTCGTTGTTGCCGCGGCTTCAGCCGCCTTTCGCGGAGCAGTCCTCTCCGATTTCTCCGTCTCTCGCCAAGTGTCACCCCCGCACCAGCCGCCCGAAGCCGTACCGCCATCCGAAGCGCTCGATCAGCGCCAGCATGCGCACGACGGGGAGGCCCATCACCGCGAAGTAGTCGCCCTCGATGCCTTCGACGATGGCGCTGCCGAAGCCCTGGATGCCGTAGGCGCCGGCCTTGTCCATCGGCTCGCCGGTGGCCACGTACGCCTCGCATGCCTCGCGGTCGAGCGTGCGGAAGCGGACGCGCACCCGCTCCAGCCCACTCTCCACGCGGCCGTCCATGGCGATGGCGACGCCGGTGCACACCTCGTGGTCGCGGCCGGAGAGGCGCATCAGCATGTCCACCGCCTGTTCGCGGTCGCGCGGCTTGCCCAGCACCGCGCCGTCGATCACCACGATGGTGTCGGAGCCCACCACCAGCGCGTGCGGGTGCGTGGCGGCGATGGTCTCCGCCTTCTCGCGCGCCAGGCGCTCGGCGTGCTCGGGGGGCATCTCGCCGTCGCGGTAGCTCTCGTCGATGTCGGCGGGGAAGACCTCGAACTCCAGCCCCAGCCGCCCGATCAGCTCGGCGCGCCGGGGAGACTGCGAGGCCAGCACGATGGGCGGCGGCGTATCCGTATCCGTCATCGATTCGTCGGAAGAAGCGTGGTTTGCGGTCAGCGGCCGCCGCGCGCCGCGGGCTCGGCCTCCAGCGCGCGGCGGAGGCGGCGCGTCTGGTCGCGCAGGCCGTGCAGCCCGGAGAGGCGGTTCGACGCCGCCGCCTGCAGGCTGAAGAGCACCTCCACCGCCCGCGGGTCGGCGCGCAGGCGGGCGACGTCCACCCCCGCCGCGCTGACGTCGTGCAGGAACACGCGGCGCATGAACGGGAAGGCGAGCGTCATCGGCCCTGCCTGCGCCGTGATCGTCTCGCGGAGCTGCCCCTGGCGCGCGCCCTCGCTCTCCAGCGACGAGGCGTACGACGCGAGCAGCGCGCGGAGCGAGTCGTTGCGCACCAGCCGCAGGTCGCCGGTGCCGACCAGCGCGCGGTAGTTGCCGTCCAGCGGCTGGTAGCTGCTGGCGGCGCCCGCGCCCGTCACCCACGCCACCATCGAATCCGGCGCGGCGAGGCGGCCGGCGGGGCCGGTGAGCGCGTCCACCGCGCGCCCCGTCACCACCGCGGCGATGCTGTCGGTGCGGATGGCGTCGTCCAGGCGGCGCTCGTTCTCGCGCGTGTCGGCCAGGAGCTGGCGCAGGTAGTCGCGCTCGCGGCCGCGGTCCTCGCGCCCCTGCCACCACGCCTGCGCCACCAGCGCGCACATCACGCCGGCCACGATCACCGCGAACTCGCGCAGCGCCGCGCGCCACCCCCGGTGCTCGGCGAGGACGTGGACGCGCGAAGCACGCTGCGGCGGCGGCACGTCCGCATCTCCCGGCGCCACGGCATCGGTGGGAGACGCGGCGTCCGCGCGCTCTGCGGAGATCGTCGGCGGCATGGCTATCTCTCCAGGATCAGCGTCACCGGGCCGTCGTTCACCAGCTCCACGTCCATCATCGCCCCGAACTCGCCGGTCGCCACCGGGCGGCCGGTCTGGCGCAGGAGGGCGACGAAGCGCTCGTACAGCGGGATCGCCACCTCCGGCCGCGCGGCGTCGATGAAGCTGGGGCGGTTCCCCTTGCGCGCGTCGCCGTAGAGGGTGAACTGGCTGACGACCAGGATGGCGCCGTCCGCCTCCTCCACCGAGCGGTTCATCTTCCCCTCGTCGTCGGGAAAGACGCGGAGCTGCACCACCTTCTTCACCATCCACGCCAGCGCGCCGTCCGTATCGCCATCGGTGAAGCCGGCGAGGAGCAGGAGTCCGCGCCCGATCTCGCCGGTCACGCGCCCGTCCACCGTCACCTTCGCGCGCGACACGCGCTGCAGCACGATTCGCATGGAGGGAGAAGAGAAGGGGGATGGAGATGGGGCGCAATGGCCGCATCAACGCTCGCAGCCGCGCCCGGGACCCCGAAACCGCGGCGTAGCCAAAACATCGCGGGATCTCACGCGGAGACGCGGAGACGCGGAGGCGCATGCCGAGCCACCTCCGCGTCTCCGCGTCTCCGCGTTAGGTCCAGCTGAGCTTGGGAGCCGCAGAAAAGCAGGCACCCCGCCCACCGAAGCTCGGCGGGCGGGGCGCGTCGTGATCGTCAGGGACGGCGACAGGTCGAGGCTTTCCCTGTCCCTGTCCCCTACTGCTTGCACTCCCCGTGGGGATCCGGCTTCGGCTTGTCGACCACCAGCCGGTCCGGGCGGTTCGCCACGTGCTCGGCCACGTCGGCCACCAGGCTGGCCACGCGCGCCAGCTTGGTGTAGTCGATGTACTCCGGCTCGTCGGTCAGCATGTGGTAATCCGCATGCCCGCCGGTGGTGAAGAAGGTGATGGGAATCCCCCACCGCGCGTAGCTGTAGTGGTCGCTGCGGCAGTAGATGTTGGCCGGGTGGTTGTTCGCGTCGATCGAGTAGTCGAACGCCAGCCCGTGGTTCCCCGTGCGGTTCACCTCCTCGATCAGGTCGCCCAGCTGCGTGGACAGGCGGCGCGAGCCCACCAGCTGCAGGTAGTTGGGCCCGCCGTGCAGCACCACGCTGTCCTTGGTCATCCCCGTCTCGTCGCTCGCCGCGCCGCGCCCGATCATGTCCATGTTCAGCTGCGCCACGATCGAGTCGCGGCTGACCGCCGTGGTGGGGTGCTCGGTGAACCACGACGAGCCCAGCAGCCCCTTCTCCTCGCCCGTGTGCCAGACGAAGAGCACGGAGCGCTTCGGCCGGTGCGCCGCCATGTACTCGGCGATCTCCAGCACGCCGGTGGTCCCCGAACCGTCGTCGTCCGCGCCGTTGAAGACCGAGTCGCGCCGCGCCGGGTGCGCGCGGTGCAGCGAGTCGGTGAGCGCGCGGATGCGGGCCGACTGCGCGGGGGTGGGCGTCTCGGCCTCGCCCTCCAGCCCGCCGCGGCGCAGCACCAGGTTGAAGGCGCGCAGCGAGTCGTGGTCCACCGCCTCGTGCGTGGTCCCCACGTGGTCGTTGTGCGCGCCGATGGCCACGAACTGCCCGCGCAGCGCCGGGTCGGTGCCGCGCAGGATGCCCACCACGTTGCGCGCCGGGAAGGCCGACGGCTGGTCGTAGAAGGCCACCCGCCCGTTCACCGTCTGCCCCGCGGCGCCCGTCTGCAGCCCGTCCAGCGGGCGCCCGAACAGCCGCTCGGCCGCGGCCACGCTCACCAGCAGGCCGGCGGGCGAGGCCACGCGGGCGTGCGGCTCGGACGGGTCCACCAGCGCCTCCTGCGGCTCGGCCAGGTAGCCGCGCAGCCCCTCGGGCACGTAGTCCAGCACCGCGAAGGCCACCCCCGCCGCCGCGGCGTAGCGGTCGAACGAGCCGCCGGTCCAGAAGCGCCAGCTGCGCGTGCCGTTCACCATGGCCCCGTCGAACACCACCAGCTTGCCGGCCGCCTGCGCGGGGTCGATCAGGTTCATCGTTCCCAGCCGGCCGCCGTACACCACGGGAACGTTGCTGGCGAGCAGGGTGTCGCGGAAGGAGAAGGCGCCCTCGATGGAGGGGAGGAGGACGAAGTCCGTCCCCGGCTTCATCGTGGCGCCGCCCACCGTGAGCGACGACGCCGGGTCCATCCCCTTGCGGCGGAGCGGGATGGTCTGGAAGAAGGTGCCGTTCTCGCCCGCCGGCTCCAGCCCGATGCGGCGCGCCTCGCGGGCGATGTAGTCGGTGCCCTTCACGTTCCCGGCCGTTCCCGCTTCGCGCCCCATCATGCTGTCGTCGGCCAGCACGTACAGCCGCGTCATGGCGTCGGCGGCGGTGATGGCGGGGGTGGTGGGCTGCGGCGTGTGCTTCAGCGGCTGCTGCGGCGCCTGCGCCAGCGCGGGCACGGCGGCGGCCAGCGCGAGCACGGCGGCCAGCGCGCCGGTGGAGCGTACGTGCGTTCTCACGATCGGTGGATTTCGTTCGGGTGAAAGGACGGAAACGGCGCGTCCGCCGCTGCCGTGTGGTACGGGTGGATCCTGCGGCTCACCCGGCGAATGAATTCGCGGGCAACAACCGCACAAAGTCCCTGCGGGACTGCGGCCCCGGCATCCCGGCGGCTCCGGAGGCGCCGGAGCGTCGTCGGCTAAGACATGGCATGAGCACCCTCTCCCGGCATGGGGAAAGGGTGCTCGTCCGGCATCCGCTCAGATGCCGGTGTGGCTGGCTTCGCGCGCGGGGGTGGCGCGGGCGGCCGCGGCGGCGTGGGCCAGCGCCTCGGCCTGGTTGTGCGCGCCGCGCAGCAGCCCGAGCGCCGTCTGCAGCTGCGTGTCGCGCGGGACGCCGCGGCGGAACTGCGCCGAGTCGCCGAACGCCAGCGACGAGATGCGCCCCTCCAGCATCCGGTCGACCACGCTGGCGCCCGCGTCCCAGGTGCGGCGGTCCACCTGCACGCCGTCGCGCTGCAGCCGGCGGTACAGCTCCTCGCGCCAGGCGGGAGTGACCGCGAAGTCCGGCCGCACGCCCGCCTTCAGCTCCAGCGTGTACTGGCTCAGCACCTGGTTGGTGGCCGTCGCCTTGGTCGACAGCGCGCGCAGCAGGGCGCGCTCGGGGGCCGAGAGCGTGTCCTCCTTCACCACCACGTCGGGGGTGATGCCGCCGCCGCCGTACACCGGGCGCCCGGCGTCGCTGTGGTACACCGGGCGTGCGGCCAGCGCCGAGTCGCTGGGCGGCAGCGTGTCTTCCTGCGCGAAGGTGCCGTCGGGGTTCACCTTGCGCGGGCGCTGGATGCTGCGGCCGCTGGGCGTGTACCACCGCCCGGTGGTCAGCTTCATCGCCCACCCGCCCTCGAGCGGGAAGAGGTCCTGCACCAGCCCCTTGCCGAACGAGGTGGTGCCGACCACCACCGCGCGGTCGTGGTCCTGCAGCGCGCCCGCCACGATCTCCGACGCGCTGGCGGTCCCCTCGTCGGTCATCACCACCACCGGCTCGGGGCCCAGCAGCGGCTCGTCTTCCGCCCGATAGACCTCGGCCGGGGCGTTGCGGTAGACCACGCGCAGCACCTCCGTCCCCTTCTTCAGGAACAGGTTGGAGATGCGGATGGACTGCTCCAGGCTGCCGCCGCCGTTGCCGCGCAGGTCGACGACGAAGGCGCGCGCGCCCTGCTGGCGAAGGCTGTCGATCGCCCGCGCCAGCTCCTCGCCCGAGCTCTCGCTGAAGCGGTCGAGCGGCACGTAGCCCACGTTGTCCTGCAGCATCAGCGCGTACGGGACCACGGGAACATGCACGACCGCGCGGCGCGCCTCGATGCGGATCGGCTGCTCCACGCCGTGGCGCACGAGCGTGGCGCGGACGGAGGTCCCCTGCGGGCCGAGGAGGCGCGCGGTCACCTTGTCCAGCGAGATGCCGGTGACCTTCTGCCCGTCGACCTCCACGATGCGGTCGCCCACCTGCACGCCGGCGCCCTCGGCGGGGGTGCGGGGGTACACGCGCATGACCGTGGCGGTATCGCGCACCAGCTCCACCAGCATCCCCATGCCGCCGTAGCCGTTGCGCAGGCTTTCGCGCTGGAACTCGGCCAGCTCCCGCGGCGAGTACAGGTCGGCGTACGGGTCGCCGATGCGGCGCAGGAGGCCGCGGGCGGCCAGCGCGTACAGGCTGTCCTCGGGAACCGAGTCGACCCCGAACGCGGCCACGCGGGTGAGCACTTCCTGGAAGAGCTGGCCGTTTTCCGAAACGGCGCTCTGCAGCATGAAGCCGCCCACCACCACCGGCAGCACCAGCGCCGCCAGCGCGGCGCGCTTCACCCGGCGCGTCTTTGCCCCGCGGGGCGTGTTGCGATCAGCCATGAATCCATCCGTGGGCGCCGCCAGTCCGCGGCGCAAGGCTCGTCCGTTCGGACGAGCGTTCCATCGCCCGTCCGGCCGCGGGGTTGGGCCGGTGAAGGGGTCGGCGAACTTACCCCGGAACGCGGGTGGAAGATCCGCGCCCGCGCTCCGGAACGGGAACGCGCCGCCCCCGCCGCGTCTGACGCCCGCCGGCCCGCACGGACCGCGCCGCGGGCTTTGTATCGCGAGTGGACGTCCGATAGCGGAATAGCCTTGAGACTGATTGGGATGTGGCGTCTAGCTCCGGATCCACCGCGACTCAGGGGCTCCCTCGGGCGGCGGGCAGCGGAGCCGCATCAGCTCGTGAAGCACTTCGCTGATGCGGTCCAGCGTCGCCCGGCTGACCTCGCCCACGCGCCGCTGGAAGCGGTCGAGCGCGACGGAGCGCATGTGCTCGCAGAGGAAGACGCTCGGCGAGCGAAGGCCGCCCTCCGGCGGATAGACGGGCACGTGCGACGGCACCCCGCGGAACCGCGTGGTGGTGGGGATGGCGATCACGACCGGATAGGGCACTTCGTCGCGGCTCGTCATCACCAGCACCGGCCGCACGCCGTCCTGCTCGTGGCTGCGGACGGGGCTCAGGTCGGCATACCAGAGTTCACCCGGCAACGGGCGCACACACCCTCCGTGGAAAGGGGACACGACGCGGCTGCTTCGCCCGGGCGGAGAGCCGGGCGAACGATGAGTTCAGGATTTCGGTGAAGAGATGGAGCGAGCGGCTCGCCTGCATGGCCGGATGCGGCGAGCTATGAAGCGGACGTCACAAAGCAGTGTCGGACGGACGCGGCGCGGCGGCGCGCGTCTTCTCCCGTGCCTCCCAGTAATCGTGCGAGACGAGCAGAGGATCGATCGAAGCGCACTCCTCCATCCACTCGTTCCACGCGACTGGATCGGCGCGCAGGCGGTCGTACGATTCCCTCATCCGCCGCGCGAAGTCGGAGGTTCGCTCGGACGGATCGTACGGATGCACGCTCCGCAGCCGCGGGATGCGCCGGAGCCGGAGCTGGGGCTTGGTTCGTTTGACCGTGGTCACGCGGCGTTTCCTCACGATTCCACCTGTGTGAGTGCGTGATTAGAGAATACCCGAACGGTCACCAGTCGTCAATCCCGTCCAGATCTTGCCACCGGTGCTCCCGTCGCGGCAGTTTTGATCCAGCCCGATCCAACAATCATCGGGTATCCCGCTCCGCTCGCGTCACCGGCAGCATGCATCGCGTTCGCCATGCATTCCTAACTGCGTCATCAGGAACACAGCACGCCGCAGCTGCGTCGCACGATTCAATCATCATCCCCCCGAAGATTCCGCGATAACTCATCGCACCCTGAGCCTTCCCCAACGTTCCCGCTGGATTTTCGAGGCCAATGCTCGGCTGCCGCGTTCGCGCGAGAGTGGATCACCGCATCCTCGCATGGATGGGGACGGCGAGCCGTGGAGGGTTCGGCATGCGATGAGTATCGCGGATTTTTTCGTGAGACACACATCGGCGGCGCGCGATCGTGTCCTCATCGCCATCGCCCCTGATCGAATCGGTCTGGATGGGTTGAGACGGCGCGGACGCTGGCCCCCTCACCGGCGGCTGAAGCCGCAGCAACAACTACGGGAAGCCTCGCAAACTGCGCGAGGCTGTTCGGCTCGTCAGCGGCTACGGCTCGCCTTCATCTTCCCTGGGCGCGCGCAGCGCGGGGACGACTCAGGATGAAGTCGGCGGGGAGATGCGGGGATGCCGATGTTCCGCGGGCGGTCAGTGGGCGAGGGTGTAGAGGTACGCGGCGATGTCGCGGGCCTGGCGCTGGGTGACGCCGGTGCGGGGCATGGCGGTGGCGGAGTCGATGCTCTGCGGGTCCTGGATCCAGGCGATCAGGTTGTCGGGCTTGTTCTCGGTGACACCGCCGATGAACAGCCGCGCCGTCACGTTGTCCAGCGGCGGCCCCACCCGCCCGCGCGCGCCGGGAATCCCCGGGACGACGTGACATCCGCCACAGCCATAGTTCTCCATCCACTGCCGCCCCAGCTCCGCGCGGCCGCCGCGGGTCAGCTGCATGGCCTGGGCGTCGCTCAGGCGGTCCTGCGTGCAGGCGGACGCCAGCGCGAGCGCGGCGAGGGCGGCGGCGGAGCGGAGGCGCGGGCTCATGCGGAGCACGGGCTGAAGAGGGCGGTGGCCAGCCACATGGCCAGCACGATCGCGGCGAAGAACGGGTTCGCGACCATCCCCGAGAAGGCCATGAACCGGGCCCGGTGCTCCGGCCCGGGCCGCTCGTCGGGTTCGCTGCGTCCCAGCCGCGCCCACTCGCGGCGGCAGAGCAGGAACGCGCCGGCGATCAGCAGCAGGGCGACCGCGTGCACCATGTGCACGAAGAGGCTGCTCTGCCGCGCGCAGGCATCGGGGACCAGCGCGTACGCCACCCACTGGCCCAGCAGCACGATCACCGGGCCGGAGAGCAGCCCCAGCCAGAGCTGCACCGTGGCGCCGCTGGGCGGCGCGGACTGTTCGGCGGTCTGCACGGGCATGGTCACATCACCCGCGGCAGGAGGAAGACCATGGCGTAGAGCGGAAGCCACGACAGGCACATGAAGTACCAGTACATCGCCAGGTCGGCGGTGTCGGGGAAGTGCTTCTCCTCCCAACGGCCGGTGAACGCGATCAGGGCGAACACCGCCAGCTCGCCCACCTCGGCCAGCAGCAGGGTGCCGTGCACGAGCATCACCAGCCAGGCGGACGACCCGTAGGCGTTCTCGTCCCACCGCACGTGCAGCTGCGCCAGCTCGAACCAGCGCAGCGCCGCGAACGCCGCGTTGAAGGCGATGGCCACGAGCAGCAGGAGGCGGACGGCGGGAAGGTCCTTGCGGTGCGCCGCACGGCTCAGCAGGGCGATGGGGACGAAGCTGACCAGCATCAGCACGACTTCGATCGTGGCCAGCGTCAGCCCCGGAACGGCCACCCGCGCCGGCGGCAGCGAGGCGAAGTTGCGGCGGAGATAGAGGTACGTCCCCGCGCACATGGCCAGCGTGGTGCCCTCGATGGCCATGAACGCCACCGTTCCCCACCACACCAGGTTGCGGTAGCCGTAGGTGATGTCCGGGAGCCCGGATACGTCGACGGCCGACGGGGGGCGCCGCGTGCTCATCGCACCCCTCCCGCGTCCAGCTTCCACGCCTTCTCGGGGTGGCGCGGCCACGCCCAGGCGAACAGCGCCAGCCCCAGCGGGATCGCCCCGATCCAGAGCGCCTGGAAGGTGAAGACCAGCAGGACCAGCAGGAACCCCGTGGCCACCGCGGCCAGGAAGGGCACGGGCGTGGGGCCGGGCGACTCCTGCCGGTTGTCGGGGTCGGCGTCCATCACCGTGGTCACCAGCACCTCGCGGTGCGTCTCGTCCAGCCCGGTCACCACGGGGCGGTCGGGCGTCATCGCCCAGAGCGCGGCGCGCCCCTGCACGATGGGGATGCGCGCGTGGTTGTACGGCGGTGGCGGCGAGGGAATGGCCCACTCCAGCGTGTCGGCCAGCCAGGGATCGGGCCCCGCGGGCGCCCCGAAGCGCCAGCTGCTGGCGATGTTGAAGAGGAAGACGATCACCCCCGCGGCGATGACGAACGAGCCGACCGTCGATAGCAGGTTCAGCCATCCCCATCCCGTGCCCGGCAGATAGGTGTACACCCGCCGCGTCATCCCCATCAGCCCCAGGAAGTGCATGGGGAAGAAGGTGACGTTCACGCCGGTGAAGATGAGCCAGAAGCCCAGCCTCCCCAGCCGCTCGCTGGCCATCCTCCCCGTGACCTTGGGGAACCAGTAGGTGATGGCCCCCAGCAGCGGGAACACGCCGCCGCCGATCAGCACGTAGTGGAAGTGGGCCACGATGAAGAAGGTGTCGTGCGCCTGCAGGTCGAAGGGCACCGAGGCGATCATCACCCCGGTCAGCCCGCCGATGACGAAGATGACGATGAAGCCCAGCGCGTACAGCAGCGGCGTCCTGAACACCGGCTTCCCCAGCCAGAGCGTGGCGATCCAGCAGAAGATCTGCACCCCGCTGGGAATGGCGATGAGCATGCTGGCCGCGGTGAAGAAGCTCTCGCCCAGCTGCGGGATGGGGGTGGCGAACATGTGGTGCACCCACAGCCCGAAGGCGATGAAGCCGGTGGCGATGGGCGACAGCACCATCGCCACGTAGCCGAACACGGGGCGGCGGGTGAAGGTGGTGATGATGGACGAGACGAACCCCAGGCCGGGGATGAAGATGATGTAGACCTCGGGGTGCCCGAAGAACCAGAACATGTGCTGCCAGAGGAGCGGGTCGCCCCCCTCGGCGGGGTTGAAGAACTGCGTGCCCACCAGCCGGTCCATCGCCAGCAGGAAGGTGCTGGCCACGGCGACCGCGGGCATGGCGAAGATGACCATGAACGCCACCACCAGCATCGACCACACGTACAGCGGCAGGCGGTTGAGCGACATCCCCGGCGCGCGCTGCTTGAAGATGGTCACGATCAGCTGCACCGCGGCGATGAGCGCCGCGATCTCGGTGAAGGTGACCATCTGCGCCCACGTGTCCACCCGCTTCCCCGGCGAGTACTGCGGCCCCGACAGGGGGACGTAGGCGAACCAGCCCACGTCGGTGCCCGTGTTCAGCACGAACTGCACGTAGATGAAGAGCGCGCCGATGAGGTAGACCCAGTAGCCGTACGCGTTCAGCCGCGGGAAGGCCAGGTTGCGCGTGCCGATCTGCTGCGGAACGAGGTACAGCCCCCACGCGAGCATCACCGGCACCGCGAACAGGAACATCATCGTGGTGCCGTGCATGGTGAAGAACTGGTTGTACTTGTCGGGACCCAGGAACCCGTTCTGCGGCCGGGCCAGCTGGATGCGCATGGCCAGCGCCTCGAGCCCCGCCAGGAGGAAGAAGCTCATGGCGGTGATGATGTAGCGCTTGCCGATGCGCTTGTGGTCGACGGTGATGAGCCATCCCCACAGCCCCCGCGGCTCGTGCCACGAGCGCTCCAAGGCGGCCAGCTCCGCGGCCTCGCCCGGCCCCCCGACCACGTCCCGTTCGACGCTCGCCATGGTCTACCGGAGGCTCTGGAGGTAGGTGAGCAGCGCCTGGAGCTCGTCGGGGCGCATGTCGTTGGGCGGCATCTTGGCGCCGGGCTTGATCCCCTGCGGGTCCATCACCCATCCCCCCAGCCAGCCGCGGTTGTTGGGGACCATGGCCGCCGCCAGCGTGTGGCGCGTGGCCAGGTGGGTGAGGTCAGGCCCCACGCGACCACCCGCGTCGGTGCCGCGGATGGTGTGGCAGAGGACGCAGCCGTGGCTCATGAACACGTTCTTTCCCGTGCTCTGGAGGGTGTCCGTCGGCGGCATGTTGTCGGCGAGCTGGTTCTCGTACCAGCGGGCGAACTGCGCGGGCGGATCGGCGACGACCAGCAGCGACATGTTGGCGTGCTGGTGGCCGCAGAACTCGGCGCACTGCCCGCGGTAGACGCCCGCCCGGTCGGCGCGGAACGACGTGGTGGTCGAATAGCCCGGCACCAGGTCCTTCTTCCCCGCCAGGTTGGGGACCCAGAAGGAGTGGATCACGTCCTGGCTGGTCATCTTCACCACCACCGTGCGGCCCACGGGAACGTGGATCTCGTTGGCGGTGGTCAGGCTGCGGCTGTTCACCGAGTCCGAGTACTGCACCTCCCACCACCACTGGTGCCCGATGAGCGTGATCTGCAGCGGGCGCCCGGCATCGGGGGTGACGGCGTACGCGCGGCCGACGAGGAAGCTGACCACCACCGTGGCCACGAGAATGATCCCCGTCCCCGCCACGGCCAGGATCACCGTCCGCCGCGCCCTCCCCTCCCCCGCCTCGCTCACGTCCGCGTCCACCCGCCGCCGCGAGCGCAGCAGCGCCATCGCCAGCGCCACCATCACGGCGAGAAAGACGACCGCCGCGGTGATCCACAGGTAGCTCCACAGCCCGAAGAGCCGCGCGGCCTGCGGCCCGGCCGGGTTCAGCGCGGACTGGTTCGGCGTGCCCTGGCAGGCGGACAACAACAGAAGTGCGGAAGTGCGGAAGTGCGGGAGTGCGCAGGTGCGGACGCGCACGAACGCCTCCCCCGCGCGAAAGCCGAACGCACTTCCGCA